>JAEUIX010000132.1 GCA_016794945.1 Phycisphaerae bacterium | reverse complement strand
GGTTGGCGCTTCGGAGTGCCGGGCGCAGAGCCCGCTGACGCTCGACACGGGGTGGGCGCTGGCGCCGGCGGGGGGAGGCGTTCCCAACCCGTACGCGCTGTACGTGCGGGTCGGCACCGCCGCCAACGGCGCCTACGACCCGACGGAGACGCACCAGGTGCGCGACGGCATCGTGCGGCTGCGCCTGAGCGGGGGGCTGGAGCACGACGGGAACCCGCCGACGGACGAGTTCCGGTACTCGGTGAGCTACCAGCGGGACATCCGGCTCGGCGAAGATGCGCAGGTGGTGCTGTCGGCGCTGCTCGGGGGCGTGGGGACCTGGGCGGGCGGGGGCGGGAGCAACACGGTCTCGGGGGCGATGGAAACGTGGATCCGCGTCTACCGAGAGACGGGCAACGGAACCGGCGTGTTCGGGGCGGTGCCGGTGTTTCAGAACAACCTGCAGTTCGGCCTGAACTCGGCGGGCCTTCCGGGGCGCGAGGGATCGGTGCAGGGAAACGACCTGATCCAGGTGCTGTCGCAGGTGCTGCAGGCGGGGCCGGAGCGGTACCGGATCGTGGCGACGCACTTCATCGCCGGGACGCCGAACAACGTGAGCACGGCGGCGGGCTCGACGTTCAACGTGAACACGTCCGGGCGGGCGCGCGACGGCGGGTACGCGTCGATCTCGGTGCTGCCCAGGAACTTCGGGCTGGACAGCCGCGCGGCGATCGGGCTGCCGGCGGCCAACGGCTGGGGCCTGACGGGCGCCGGCGTTCGGCTCGGGATGATCGAACTGGCGAACCCGTACGCGCACACGTCGCTGGGCAACCGGGTCACGGTGCGGAACGGGGCGAACCCGGGCCCGTGGGAGAACGAGCACGCGCTCGCAGTGGCGTCGATCATGGCGGGGGCCAGCGGGAATGGCGGCAATCGCGGCGTGGCCCCCGGGGCGCGGGTGTATTCGTCGGCCCTGGGCAGCTGGGCTGACCAGTCGCAGATCCTGCCCGATCTGGTGGGGCAGGGCGTGACGGCGGTGAACATGTCGTTCGGGTCGACCGGTCCGGCGTTCTCGTCGTTCGCGATCGATCGTTTCGCGCACGCCAACCCGATGGTGACGCTGGTGGCGTCGGCGGGCAACGGGGGAACGGCGCCGTTCGGCGGGTCAACGATGGGCCCGCCGGCGACGGCGGGCAATGTGCTGGCGGTGGGGGCGCTGAACCGGGACTTCACGAGGCGGGCGGGATTCTCGTCGTTCACGAACGTGGGCGTGGGAGACGTCGACATCGTGGCGCCGGGGGAGTACATCTCGGCGGCCGGCGCGCGGGACCTGAACGGCAACGGGCAGGTGGACGAGTTCCGGCGGTACTTCATCGGCACGGATCACGACAGCCGTGACGCGTCGACGGCGGGGGCCTCGAGCGGCACGAGCTTCGCGGCGCCGTTCGTGACCGGGACGGTGGGGCTGCTGCAGGAGTACGCGCGGGGGCACGCAAACACCCACGACGCGACGAGCACCGATGCGCGGGTGATGCGGGCGGTGCTGATGAACTCGGCGACCACGGGCGTGACGCGGGGCAACGGCGACCCGTGGGCGCAGGAGACCGGGTTGGCGCAGGACCCCGGGCACAACAATCGCAACGTGCTGATCGTGTCGCGCTCGCTGGACACGGAGCTGGGCGCGGGGATGCTGAACGTGGGAGGCGCGATCCGGCAGTTCGCATCGCCCGAGGCGCGCGCGGCGGACGACTCCACCGGCCGGAACATGACGATCAACGTGACCGGGAACGCCCAGGTGGCCAACGCCGGGGGCTTCTGGGACCGCCAGGTGATGGCCTTCGCGACCAACGACGGCATCTCGACGGTCGACTACCTGCTGGGGAATCTGGCGGCGGGGGCGCACTTCCGTTCGACGCTGTCATGGAACGTGATGGCGACGGTGGTGAACGACCAGCAGTTCGTCTTCAACTCGAACATGATTCTCGTGCTCTACCGTGAGTCGGGCGGAGAGGGGAACGTGGCCGGTTGGGACCCGCAGAGCCCGGACCAGGATTTCATGATCGCCGCGGCGTTCCAGGGCGGCGGCACGGCACGCCTGCTGGATCTGATCCTGCCGGAAGCGGGCACGTATTACCTGCAGGTGCGGCAGGTGGATCAGCGGCCGATCGTCTTCCTTGGCGAGAACGCCTACGGCCTGGCGGTGACGCTGCCGGCGCCGGGGGCCGCGGCTGTGCTGGCGATGCTTGGGCTCGGCGCGTGCCGCCGGAGGCGGACGGCGTAACGCCAGCGGCGAACGGTTACGGCCGGCGGGCGATGAGGCAGGACCAGTGGCGCGTGTCGTCGGTGACGGCCATGCCGCGGGCGGTGAGCGCTGCGCGGCAGGCGGCCATGGTGGCGGCCGGCGGGTGGACCTCGACTTTGAGCGTGCGCACAGAGTCCAGCCACGCGGCGTCGGGCGTGAGCAGGCGGGCCTCGCCGCCTTCGATATCGATCTTGGCGTAGTCGATGCGGTCGAGGCCGAAGCGGTCGAGCAGGGTGGGCATGCTGACGGCCGGCGCGGTGCGGCCGGCGTCGTCGGCGGCCGGATTACAGGGGCCGGGCGGATCGCTGGCGGCGAAGCCCCATTCCTCCTGGCCGCCGTAGTGGACGGAGCCGTCGCGGTCCCACGCCGCGGCGTTCAGGACGGTGACGCGTTCACCGAGGGGTGCCAATGTCCGTCGCGCGGCGTCGGCGGTGTCGGCGTCGAGTTCGAGGGCGATGATGCGGGCGTCGGGATAGAGGGCGGCGAAGTGGGCGGCGGTGTAGCCGGCGTTGGCGCCCAGGTCGAGGATGGTCGGGCGTTCGGGCAGGGGGCCGGGGGGCAGGTGGTAGAGGCCGACGAAGGTGTCGACGATGACGCGGGCGTCGGTGGTGCCGGGACGCACCAGCAGGGGCAGTCCGCCGGCGGGTCGCAGGCGCACCCAGACGGGCTGGGCGCGTGAGCCCCGGGGCGTGTCGAGGGCCAACAGCAGCGCGTCGAGGTCGCGGGTGGTCAGGGCCAGGGGCGCCAGCGCGGCGGCGTGGGCCTGCGACAGGCGGGGCTGGGGTCGAGCCGGCGCGGGCGCGGTCATGGTGGACAGGGGATCGGCGACCG
>JAEUIX010000048.1 GCA_016794945.1 Phycisphaerae bacterium | reverse complement strand
TGCCGAACTTCCGCATCATGCGCGAGGCGTGCCGGTCGCCGTGGAGCATGACCGAGAGGTCGAAGTGCTGGCGCAGCGCGTCACGCTGCTGGGCGATGGTGGGCGCCGACGGCTCGCGCCCGGCCAGCAGCTCGCGGGCCTGGCGGAAGATCCAGGGGTTGCCGATGCACCCGCGCGCCACCGACACGGCCTGCACCCCGGTGTACGCGATCATCCGGAAGATGTCGCGCACCTCCCACACGTCGCCCGAGCCGAAGATCACGCGGTCGGGCCTGCGGCGGCACAGGTCGCGCAGGAACGTCCAGCGCGACGGCCCGATGTACTTCTGTTCCACCGTCCGCGCGTGCACCGTTGCCCAGGCGTAGCCCAGCTCGTACGCCGCGTCGAAGATCCGCTCGAAGTTCGCCGCCATCTCCGGGGTGTCGTCGTAGGCGCGGCGCAGCTTGACGGTGCAGGGGATGTGCCGCGGGACGGCCTGGCGCACGGCGCGGAGGATGTCGATCGCGCCTGCCGGCTCGCTGAGCCAGTGCCCGCCGCGGGCCTTTCGGTCGATCTTCTTGACGGGGCATGCGAGGTTGACGTCGATGGTGGCGAACGCCGGGGGGAGGCTCGGCGTCGAGGCCGGGGGTGTGCCGGCGACCTGTCCGGGTCCGTCGTTCCGCACGGCCCATCGGGTGTCGCGGTACTCGGGCAGGCGTCCCCGTCCATAGGCCAGGTCGCGGTAGTCGCGGTCGGGGCGCGCGGCCTGCTCGATCATCTTGAGCGCACCGGCGGCCATCTCGTCGGGGTCGGACCCGATGATCTGACCCGAGAGCGGCTGATCTTCACGCCCGCACGGCAGGGCCTCGGCAAGCAGTTCGAGGTCGGCCTTGTCGAAGCCTCGCCCGCCGCCGAGGAGCATGCGGTCGAGCAGCGCCTCGGTCACGCAGAACGGCGCACCCTGCCGTCGGGCGACGATGCGCATGGCGGCGTCGGAGTAGCCGGCGAGCCCGGCCTGGAAGAACGGGGCATCGAACCCTGGAACGAGGGCGGTGACTCGGGGGTCCACGCCGCCGGGCCAGCGGCGGCCCAGGTTGCGGGCGAAGGCGTCGGGGTTCAGGGCCTCGACCCCCGGGGCGACGGCCGGGCTCGGGGCGGTGGCGTTGTTGCCGTGGCAGGACATGCTTCGATCAGGGTATTCTCTGGGCCGGCGCGCCCCGGCGCCCCGAAGCCTCATCGAACGAGACCTCCATGCCCATAACCGCCGCACCGACGTTGAACCGTGCCGCCGCCCTCGCCCTGGCGGCCGCCTGTGCCGCCTGCTGCGGGTGCAGCCAGAACGCGGCGATCATCGAGGGGCCGCAGTACCCCGAGACGCGGCAGAGCGCGACGCTCGACGTGCACGTGCTGCGCGACGAGACGCGGATCAGCCTGACGAACACCACCGCCAACGCGATCCCCGCCTGCCGCATGTGGCTGAACCAGTGGTACAGCCGCGATTTCCCGGGCCTGGGCGTCGGCCAGACGGTCACGATCGACCTGTCGGAATACAAGGACCAGTACGGCCGCGCGTTCCGGGCCGGCGGCTTCTTCGCGACCGAGCGGGCCGAGTGGCTGGTGCAGGCGCAGCTGGAGATCGACGGCCGGGTGATCGGCCTGGTGGTAGTAAGCCCGTGAGAAGGCGGAACGCCGGGCCGGCGGTCCGGCGCGGGAGCGAGCGATGGCCAACGTGATCGTGGTCGGCCCCCACCCCGACGACCAGGAGTTGGGCATGGGCGGGACCATCGCCCTGCTGGCGGCGCAGGGCCACCGCGTGCTGCTGCTGGACGTGACCGACGGCGAGCCGACGCCGTACGGCGACCCGGCGACGCGCCGCGCCGAGGCGGCAGCCGCGGCGGCGGCGCTCTCCTCGCCGGGCAACCCGGTGGAGCGGCGGCTGCTGGGGCTGGCGAACCGGCGGGTGGAGCACACGGTCGAGGCGAGGCACCTGGTGGCGGGTGCGATCCGGGCGTGGCAGGCCGACGTGCTGTTCGTGCCGTACTTCGAGGATGCGCACCCGGATCACCGGGCTGTGACGCTGATCACCGAGGATGCGCGGTTCGACGCCAAGCTGACGGGCCAGCCGATGCCCGGCGACGAGGGCCGACCACCGATCTACCCGCGCTGGCTGTTCCACTATTACGCGACGCACCTGCGGATCGTGCCGCGCCCGTCGTTCATCGTGGACGTGACGGCGTTCGTGGATCGCCGGGACGCGGCGATCGGGGCGTACCGGTCGCAGTTCGAGGCGAACCCGAAGAACCGGGGCGTGCCCGCGATGGTGCGGAACGCCGGGACCTACTTCGGGGGGCGGATCGGGACGGGCGCGGGCGAGCCGTTCTACGCGCGGGAGCCGCTGGGGCTGACCGGGCTGGGCGCGCTGCCGCTGGGGTGAGCGGACGGAGCGGGGCCGAACGCGCGCGTTGTCGCGGGGTGCGTCGGCGCGGTAGGCTTGCGGCGTGAACCCCACGGCGGCCCTCATCGAGCCCGAGGTCGAGGAACTGATCCGTTCGGGCGCGTTCACCGAGCTGCGCGAGGTTCTGCACGGCCTGCCGCACGCGGACGTGGCGGACATTCTGAGCGGCATCGACGCGGAGGAGGCGGCGATCGCGTTCCGCATCCTGCCGCGGGACGACGCGGGTCAGGTGTTCAGCTACCTCTCGCCGGAGAAGCAGGAGCAGATGATCGCGCGCCTGGGGGCGGAGGGCGCGGTGCGGATCGTCGAGTCGATGGACGTGGACGACCAGGCGCGCCTGGTGGAGGAACTGCCGGCGGAGGTGGCGCAGCGGCTGATCGCGAGCCTGTCGCCGGAGGACCGCAAGCGGACGCAGGCGATCCTGGGGTACCCGGCGCGGTCGGTCGGGCGGCTGATGACGCCGGACTACGTGCGGATCCGTCCGGAGTGGACGGTGGCGCGGGCGCTGGAGCACATCCGCAAGTACGGGCGCGACGCCGAGACGATCAACGTCGTGTACGTGGTGGACGAGTCGGGCGTGCTCATCGACGACATCCGGCTGCGGGCGCTCATCATGGCCGAGCCGGACGCGACGGTCGAGAGCCTGATGAACCGGCAGTTCGTCGTGCTCAGGGCCGACATGCCGCAGGAAGAGGCGGTGCTGGCGCTGCAGAAGTACGACCGGGTCGCGCTGCCGGTGGTGGACTCCCGGGGGGTGCTGCTGGGCATCGTGACGCACGACGACGTGGCCGACGTCGCCCAGCAGGAGGCGACGGAGGACATCCAGAAGATCGGCGGCGTGCGTGCGCTGGAGGACCCGTACATCAGCACGCCGGTGCTCGGGCTGGTCAGGAAGCGGGCGCCCTGGCTGGCGCTGCTGTTCATGAGCGAGCTGCTGACGACCAGCGCGCTGGGCTTCTTCGAGGACGAGATCTCCAAGGCCGCGGTGCTGGCGACGTTCATCCCGGCGATCATCTCGTCGGGAGGCAACTCGGGCTCGCAGGCCAGCACGCTGGTGGTCCGGGCGCTGGCGCTGCGGGAGATCTCGCTGGGGGACTGGCTGCGGGTGCTGGGGCGGGAGATGCAGTGCGGGCTGATCCTGGGGCTGATGGTGGGGTGCATCGGCCTGCTGCGGGTGAACCTGTTCGGCGCGCTGGGCTGGTTCCGCAACGACAGCCCGGAGCAGGCGTACTTCATGATCCTGTCGGTGGCGATCGCGACGACGCTGGTGGGCGTGTTGCTGTGGGGGAGCATCGTGGGGGCGATGCTGCCGTTCGTGCTCAAGCGGCTGAAGCTGGACCCGGCGACCAGCAGCACGCCGTTCGTCGCGACGCTGGTGGACGTGACGGGGATCGTGATCTACTTCACGTGCGCGATCGCGATCCTGAGCCAGACCATCCTGGCCAACCGGACGGGGCCGTCGCTGCAGTTCTCGCTCGACGGTGCGCCGTACGTGATCTTCACGAACGAGAAGGGCCGGCCGGTGCAGATAAGCCCGCGCGACGACCAGACCCGCAAGATCGAGGTGGACGACTACGCGCCGACGCCGCGCTGAGCGGCGTCAGGGCGTCCCGCCCGGCGCGGGCAGCGGCAGGGCCGAGGGCTTGTCCAGTTTCGGCCAGGGGTCCAGGCCGGCGCGCAGCCGCAGCCAGCGGGACATGACGTCCAGCGCCTTGGGCGCGAAGGTCTCGTCGATGAGCATGTACTCGTTGGGCGAACCGGTCCGGGCCGTCTGGAAGAGGTGGTTGAGCCCCGGGAGCACGACGGCGGTCACATCGCCGTTGCCGCCCCGCAGCAGGGCGCCGACGACCTCCGGCATGTTCTGCGTGGGCAGCACCTGCAGGTCCAATTCGCCGTTGAGCGCCAGCACGGGGCAGCGCACCTTCTGGAGGTAGGTCCGCGGGTCCAGGCGTATGAACGTGCGCATCCACCCGCCTGTCAGCGCCCTGGCCTGCTGCGCCGCCGACGCCTCGATCTGCTCGTTGAGCTCCTCGGGCGGGGGTGCGTCGGGCATCGCCGCCATCGCCTGGCCGATCGCCTGCCGCACCAGGCCCAGCACCGTCGCCTCGTCGGCGCCCTTGGCCACGGCGTCGAGCACGATCGCCTGCTGCGTCGCCGCCCGCTCCACGTCCTCGGGCTTCACGCCCGAGGCGCGCTGGATGGCGATCAACTGCTCGCGCAGGATCTCCCGACCCGGCACCCCCGGCCCCGCCAGCATGACGATGAACGCGATGTCGCTCCGCTCCGACGCGACGATCGGAGCGATCAGCCCGCCCTCGCTGTGGCCCACCAGGCCGATCCGCGCGGGGTCCACCTCTGGCTGCTTGGCCAGGAAATCGGCGGCGGCGGAGATGTCCCCGGCGAAGACCAGGCTGTCCGGCCCCGGCGTGGGGCTGGTCGAGCCGCCGACGCCCCGGTCATCGAGCCGCAGCACGGCGAACCCCCGCCGCGACAGATGGTCGGCGATCACCAGGAAGGGCTTGTGCGTCAGCAGCGTCTCGTCGCGGTCCTGGGGGCCCGAGCCGGTGATGAGGATGACCGCGGGGTGGCGCGTCCCCGGCTCGCCCTTGGGCCAGGTGAGCGTGCCGGCCAGCACGGCCTTGTCCTTGGGGTTTTCCAGCGTGACGTCGCGCGACTCGTACGGGAACGGGCCGACGGGGTTCTGCGGCCGGCGCGGGCCGAACGCCTCGTCGGCGCCCATCTTCGCGACGACCAGAGGCATGCTCCGGCCGGCCTGCGCGATCGACCCCTTGCCCGAACCGTCGGGCTGCAGGGCCACGTCGAACTTCGCCGCGGCGTCGGCGGGCATGCCCTCGACGCTGAGCGTGAACGCCATGCGATCGGCGGTGAGCACGAAATCGCCGACCGGCTCGTCGGTCACGTCCTGCGCGGGGATGGAGATAGTGGCCTTGCCTTCGGCGCTGACCTTGACGAACAGGGCGATCTCCTGCCCGTCGGGCAGCGTGACGCGCCCGCGGTAGTTGACCGGGCCGGCGGGCTTGGCCGCCGCCGCCGGGCTGGCCGCGGGTGCTGCCGGCGCGGGGGAAGCGGGCGGCTGAGTCGCGCCGCCGAAGCAGGCGGAGGCTGCGCCCAGCAGCAGGGCGATGACGGCCAGGCGGCGGGCGGGTCGATCGTTGGTCATGATCACGGTTCCTTGGCCAGGGGCTGCGGGGGCTGGGCGTTGAGATCGTCCACGCCGCCGGTGCGACGGTATTCACGCAACGAGAACCACAGGCACCAGACCAGGAAGGCCCCCAGCCCGGTCATGAAGACGTAGAAGCAGACCATGCCGGGAAGGATGAGGCCGGAGACCAGCACCACGACTCCCAGGGCCATGAGCAGCCGCCCGCCGACGCGGTGGGTGCGGTACCAGACGGTTTCGTTGGCGAGGGTCCAGGGCGTGCGGATGCCCATCCAGAAGTTGCGCTGGAGCTTGGAGGCCCAGTTGCCCAGCGGGATGAGCATGAGGCCGAACACCACGCTGAGCGAACGGCCGATGTCCAGGTCCGTGCCGGCGCTCTTGAGCACGATCACGGCGCAGAGCGCGGCGATGGCGGCGACGATCAGGCAGGCGAAGCGGCCGTAGACCGGGCCC
>JAEUIX010000034.1 GCA_016794945.1 Phycisphaerae bacterium | reverse complement strand
CCTCGCCGAGGATGGCCAGCGCGCTGTCGAGCGCCGGCTCGAGGCGCGTGCGCCGGCCGGGACCCGCGGCATCGGCCGCCGACCGCCGGGCGAACTGCAGCATGCCGCCGAAGATGCGCGAACAGGCCGACATGGCCCGTTCAACGTGCGCCAGGTCGGCTCGGAGCGTGGCGTGATCGGCGCGTCCGGACTCCAGGTCCGCCCGCATCTGCTGCACCAGGGGGATGACCGACCCCAGTGCGTTGTTGATGTCGTGCGACACGCCCCGGGCCAGGTCCGCCATCGCGTGCTTGCGCTCGGCCTGGAGCATCTTGTCCCGCAGGCTCTCGGTGCGCTGGGCGTTCTGCAGGGCGACCAGCGCGTACGGCAGGAACGACTCGACCAGTTCCGCCTCGTACGGCCCGAACGACCCGGCGTGCTGCGCCGAGATCTTCAGCACCGCCAGCAATTCCCGACCCGTGTGGAGCGGGGCGATGATCGCCTCAGCCTCTCGGGGCGTCTCGGGCCGCTCGGGGGGCAGCCCATCGGCCAGCCACTGCGCCAGCGCCGCCGGCGACCCATCGTCCCATCCGCGCCAGGCCGTGCCGTCGTGGGAATAGCCCCGGGCGCGCCCGTCGGCCAGCTCCGTCCGCCAGCGGTCGTCCACGGGCACGCGCGCACCGATCCGCCCGCTGCGGCCCTTGCGCCAGGCCAGCTGCTCGGCCGCGAGTTCCGCCGTGTGCGCGTGGGCCGACGCGTCGGCGTCGGTGACCAGCAGCGACCCGGAATGGTCGTACCCCGTCAGGGATCTGAGCCCGTCGAGGATCTGGTAGAACAGGTCCTTCGGGCGCAGCTGCTCCATCACCTTGCGGTCGATCCGCGCCCGCACCTCCGCCAATCGCCGTCGTTCGATGCGCTCCACGGCGTCGTTGACCACCTGCGCGATCCGCGTCAGGGCGTTGCGCGCCGCCCAGTCGGGCTCGGCGGCGCGCCACCGCAGCGCCAGCGCCCCCCACGGCCGCCCGCGGCGCTTGATGCGTGCCATCGCCACCGTCGCGGGCGCGTCGGTCCGCCCGCCGCGCGCGAACTCGCCCAGTTGAACCCGGTCCCACGCGCCCGCCTCGGCTCCCCCGCTCGAGAACGCGATCGCGGCCCCCGCCGTCCCCGGCACGAGCAGCGCTGCGCAGTGGTCGTCGGCCGCGAGCAGCGCCGCGGCGTGGCGCAGCCCCAGCCGCACGGCCTTGTCCACGTCGCCCGCGTCTCGCAGCAGTCGCGCCAGCTCGTCCACGGCACGCAAAAGCCGAGGCTCGGTCACCGGGGGCACCGCCCGGCGCTCCGTCGGCTCCAGCCCGCCGCGCAGCGGCACGGCCGTGATTCGCTCGGCTTTCGATGCCGCGGGGCGCTCCATGCTCCCAGTCTAGTGACCCGCGGCGATCGCCCCCCCGCGGCGCGTCGCCGATCCAAACCCCTGGCGCAGGCCCCCGGGCCCTCCCTGCCGCGGCATACGCTCCGGTCATGCGTGCGTTCTCTACCGCGTTGTTGCTGTCCGCCGCCTGTGCGCTTGGTCTATTCGCGGGGGTCCGGCCCGCGAACGGGTCGGTGCGCCTGCCCGCGCCTTCGGAGCCCAGGATGGTGCAGCCCGAATCGCTCGAGCAGGGGTTCATCATCGTCGTGACCGATGCGCCCGGAGTGGCGAGCAGCGAGTACCCCATCATCCTGGCGAGCAACCACAACGGCTGGAACCCGGCCGACGGCAAGATGAAGCTGACGCGCCGTTCGGACAGCAAGTGGCAGATCGATCTGCCCAAGCCCACTCTGGATTCCCGCATGGCGTTCAAGTTCGCCCGAGGATCGTGGGAGCGCGTCGAGGTGTCGGCTGATTTCAAGGACATCGACAACCGCCAGCTTCCGCTGGTGGATGCCTCGGCCCTCAAGCCGGGTGAGAAGCCGATCATCGAGTTCACCGTGCCCGCCTGGCGCGACCAGCGCCCGTGGGAGACCGTGCAGTTCGGGGTGAACCCGTACCGCAAGATCACCGTCGGTGCCGGAAGCCTGCGGAGGCTGGAGACGACCGGCGGCGGCGCGGTGACGGCGCGCGACGTGCTGGTCTGGCTGCCGCCGGGCTATGACGACCCGGCCAACGCCGCGCGAGCCTATCCCGTGCTCTACCTCCACGACGGCCAGAACGTCTTCGAGAAGCTGCCCGGCGTGCCCGGCGAGTGGCGAGCCGACGAGACCGCGGGCCTGCTGATCCAACAGGGCCGCATCGAACCGCTGATCATCGTGGCGATCCCGCACGCGGGTTCGGCGCGCGCCAGCGAGTACCTGCCCGTGCCGGCGGTCGACGGCGTGACCCCGCGGGCCGATGCCTACGCCGACTACGTGGTCAACGAGGTCATGCCGCGGGTGGCACGCACCCTGCGCGTCAAGACCGGACCGGAGCACACGGCCATCGGCGGCGCCTCGTTCGGGGCGGTCGTCAGCCTGCACACGGCGCTGAGGCACCCCGGGCTGTTCGGCAAGCTGCTGCTGGAGTCGATGCCGGTGCTGGCCAAGGACCGGCTGGTGTTCCGCCACTTCCAGGCCGCGGGCGGGCCTCTGCCCCCGCGCATCTACATCGGCATGGGCGGGCGCGAGGCCGGGCCCGACGCCGAAGCGCGGATCAACGCGGCGTACGTGGACAGCGCTTCGGACCTTCGGTCCCTGTGCATCGCCAAGGGCGTGACGGAGGACAACGTGCTGCTGGTGGTCGACGCCGCGGCCGTGCACAACGAGGACGCCTGGGCCAAGCGCCTGCCGGCGGCCCTGGAGTTCCTCTTCGCCCGTCGCTGAGCGGGCCGGTCAGGCCCCGATCGAGGCGGGCACGCCGCCGGTCGCCAGGCGCAGGATGTTCGCCTGCGTCATCGCGTCGCCCGCGAGCTCGCCGGAGATCGCGCCGTCGCGCATGACCACGATCCGGTCCGAGAGCGCCAGCAGCTCGGGCATTTCGCTCGAAACAAGCAGCACCGCGGCGCCCGCCTGCGCCGCGGCCCGCACGGCCCGGTAGATCTCGGACTTGGTGCCTACGTCGATCCCGCGGGTGGGCTCGTCGAGCAGCAGCACGCGCGTGTCCCGCCCCATCCACCGTGCGATCAGGAGCTTCTGCTGGTTGCCGCCGGAGAGTTCGTTGGGCAGGCTCGCCGGCGAGGCCGTCTTGACCCGGAAGGCCTCCAGCCGCTCGGCGACGTATCGGCGCTCCGCCGCCATGGCACGCAGGCCGGCGGTGGCCAGGCGGGGCATGGCGGGCACGGCGATGTTCTCGTCGATGCCGAGCAGGAAGAACAGGCCCTGGAGCTTTCGGTCCTCGGGCACGTAGCCGACGCCGGCCTCGATCATGGCCCTCGGGCGGCGCATGGGCACCGGCAGCCCCGCGACGGCGACGGCGCCGGTGGCCCGCCGGTCGAGGCCGAACAGCGCGTCGAGCAGTTCGCTGCGGCCGGAGCCGACGAGCCCGCCGACGCCCAGCACCTCGCCGGCGCGGACCGCGAGCGACACGCCCCGCAGCAGGCCGGGCGAGTCGATCCCGCTCGCCTCCAGCAGCACCGGCCGCGCCCCCTGCGACTCCGCGGCGCGGTGGCTCGCGTGCTCCAGCCGACGGCCGATCATCTGCTCGACGAGGGTCGGTTCGTCGATGGAGCGAACATCGCTGGTGGCGATGTACCGGCCGTCGCGGAGCACCGTGACACGGTCGCAGACTTCGAAGATCTCGCCCATGCGGTGCGACACGTAGAGCACCGTGATGCCCGAGGCCGCGAGCTGCCGCACGATCGCCAGCAGCCGCTGCACCTCGGCGACGGCCAGGGAGCTCGTGGGCTCGTCGAAGACGATCACCCGGGCGCCGTGCCCGTGCTCGCCCGCGTCGGACCGGTCGTCCAGGGCGCTAGCGATCTGCACGATCTGTCGCCGCCCGGGCGACAGGCTGCCCAGCGGCGCCCGGACGTCGATCGACGGCTCCAGGCCCGCCAGCAGCCGCTCGGCCCGCGCGCACATGGCCCGGCGCTCCACCAGCCCGAACCGCGACGGCATGTCGTGCAGGCACAGGTTCTCCGCCACCGACAGGTTCGGGCACTGCGCCAGTTCCTGGTGCACGATCCGCACGCCCGCGCCGAACGCGTCGTCGATCGACCCCGGCGCCAGCGTCCGGCCCGCGATGGTCACCGTGCCGGCGTCGGGCCTGTGCAGACCCGCGATCGTCTTGCCCAGCGTGCTCTTGCCCGCGCCGTTCTCGCCCATCAGCGCGTGCACCTCGCCCGCGCGGAACGCGACCGACACGTTGTCCAGCGCAAGCGTCGGCCCGAATCGCTTGGTGATGCCGCGCACCACCAGCAGGTCTTCGGCCGCTCCCGTGGAACCGTGGGTCATGGGACGACCAGCCTACCGACCGGCCGGCCGGCCGCAAGCCCGTTCACGCAGGGCCGGTGCACGCCAGCAGCGATGCGGCCCCCACCACCGCCGCCGTCTCGACCCGCAGCACGAACGGCGCCAGCCGTACCGGCACGCCACCGGCATTCAGCAGCTCCCGGCGTTCCTGGTCCGTGAGCCCGCCCTCCGGCCCCACGACCAGGTGCACCTGCGCCGCCGTCGGCGCCCCGGGCTCCGGCGGCCGGCCTGCGCCGTCGGCCACCACCAGCGCAAGGCCCGCCGCCAGCGCCACCACCCCCGGCACGTCGGTCGCCGGGTGAAACTGCATCGCGTGAGCCCGGCCGCACTGCTTCATCGCTTCGCGGGCGATGCGCTCCAGCCGCTCGTCGCGCAACGGCCCGGATCCCTCGGCCCGGGTGCAGCGCAACGGCCCCCACCCTGCCGCCCCGACCTGGCACAACTGGTCCACCATCCATTCCACCCGGTCGCGTTTGGGCGGCGGAGCCCAGACGTGTACGGCCGGGCGAACCGGCGGCCGCACCTGCCGCCCCGAGACCACAACGCGGATCGACGGTTCGGCACGCTTGCCGCCCGGTTCGACGGACTCGACAGTCGCCTGTCCCACGGCGCCTTGACCGTCGAGCAACTCGACCCGCTCACCCACGCGAAGTCGCTTGACCAATGCCGCGTGCCGACCCTCATCTCCCCCGATGGTCGCGGCGAGCCCGGCGGCGGGTACCTGGGCGACGATGATCCGGTGCACGCTCATGAGTCTCCTGCAGGCCGCCGATGGCCGGGCCCCTAGGCTAACCGCGGTCGGCCGGCGGTTCTCGGACGGACCGGCCGTGGCTTCACTGCCCAGCACCCCGGTCGGGGGTTGAGTTTCCGGGTCTGACCGTCGATGATCCCCGGAGATATTCCGGGGCACCCCGCGCCCGGGTCGGAGTTCCATGGCGCCCAGCAAACCGACAACCGGCGACGAGTTGATCTCGCGCGACTCCGGCGCCAAGGCAGTCGATCAGGCCGCGGCACTCGACCGCGCCGTGGACGCCGCCATCGCGGCGTCGGCCCAGGGCAGGAGCCCGGCGGGCCTCGACGCGGCGGTGGAATCGGCCGTCGCGCAGGCCAAGCAGGCCGCGGCCGAGAACTCGCCCGCGCCCGCGACGGCCCCGACGAGCGAGATCAAGCAACTCGACGCGACGCTCGCGGCCAACGCGGCGAACGCCGCCGCCGGCGCCGACGAGTTCGAGGACGTTTCTCATCAGCTCGCGGCCAAGCCACCGGCAAAGCCCGCGGCGAATCCGGCGGCGCCGTCGCCGGCCACGGCGAGCGGACCGCCGGCGCAAGCCAAGCCCGCCGATCCGGCCAGGCCCGCGCCCGCGGCGTCACCGACGCCGGCGGCGGCGGCGGGCGCATCACCGGCGCCGTCTCGAGCCGCGGCGTTGCTGTCGCCGCTGATGCGCAGGTTCGAGCCGCTGGCGGCGAGACTGGCCTGTGTGCCGCCGGGCACGCGGCAGACGATCGGCTGGGCGGCGATCATGACCGCGTTCAACGCGCTGTGGGTCTGGGGGTTCGTGCTGCTCAAGTCGCCGCCGACGCGGAGCTACGAGGGCGAGGGCAAGGCGGCGCTCATGGGACTTCCGCCG
>JAEUIX010000029.1 GCA_016794945.1 Phycisphaerae bacterium | reverse complement strand
TTTTTCCCGCGTGTGTTTCCCGGGGCCAATGGGGGGTGGCGGGCCCCCCACCCGGGGGGGGTGGGGGGGGGGGGGGGGGGGGGGGGGGGGGGGGGGGGGGGGGGGTCGGGGGGGGGCCGGGGGGGGGCTTGGGGGGGGGTGGGGGGCAGGGGGTCAGAGCACCTTGAGCGGCAGCCGCTTCTCGGCGTCTTCGACCGGCCGGGCGACGAGGTCGTAGCCGTCGGCGCCGGTGATGGTGCAGCGGACCAGTTCGCCCGGGGCCAGTTGGCGCGAGGACTGCACGAAGGTGACCGAGTCGATCTGCGGCGCCTGGGCGGCGGTGCGGCCCTGGTAGAGGCGGCCCCCGGCGCCGACGCCGCTGGTGGCGCGCCCGCGGGCGCGGAGGGGGGCGTCGATGAGCACGTCGGCCTGCTCGGCGCGGGCGGCGCGGCCGAGCTGGCGCTCGAAGGCGATGGTCTGCTGCAGTTCCATGATCTCGGCGCGGCGCTGAGCCTTGACCTGCGCCGGGACGGCCAGCGCCGGGTCGTCTTCCATCGTGCCGGCGACGGTGCCGGGCTCGCGGGAATACTCGAAGACGCCGACGTTCTCGAAGCGCTGCTCGCGGACGAAGTCGAGCAGTTGGCGGTGGTCGGCGTCGGTCTCGCCGGGGAAGCCGGAGATGAAGGTGGTGCGCAGCGCGATCGCGGGCATGCGGGCGCGCAGGCGGTCCAGCAGCCGGCGCGTGTGGTCCAGGGTGATGTGCCGGCGCATGGCGGTCAGCATGCGGTCGCTGGCGTGCTGCAGGGGCATGTCCACGTAGGGCAGCACGCGCGGGGTGTCGGCCAGGGCGGCGATGCACTCGTCGGAGAAGTTGGAGGGGTAGGCGTACATGAGGCGGACCCAGCCCTCGCGGATGCCGACCTCGTCGAACGCGCGGCCGACGGCGCGGAGCATGCCCGGCAGGCCGCCGGCGGGCGACGCCAGACCCACGCCGATGTCGTCGCCGTAGCTGGTGGTGTCCTGGCCGATGAGGTTGAGCTCGAAGCACCCGTCGGCGATGAGCTCGCGCGCCTCGGCGACCAGCGGCTCGAGGGGCTTGGAGCGCATCTTGCCGCGGATCGAGGGGATGGTGCAGAACGCGCAGTTCTGGTTGCACCCTTCGCTGACGCGGAGGTAGGCGTAGTGGCGCGGGGTCAGGCGGAGGCGTGAGCGGTCGTCCTCGAAGTAGCCGATGCCCTTGCCGTCCTTGCCCTGGACCGTGAGGCCGACGGTCTTGAGGCCGAGGTCGGCGGCGGCGGTGAGGGCGTTGGCGTGGATCCAGTAGCGCGGGCCGTCGGAGGCCTGCGCCGCGGAGCGGGCGCGCCGGGCGCGGGCCTGATCGCCGGCGCCGCGGACGGCCTGGACGATCTTGTCGCGGTCGAACACGCCGACCATGGCGTCGATGCCCGGGGCCCATTCGAGCATCCGGGCGCGGTGCCGCTGGACGAGGCACCCGGCGACGACGACGCGCTTGACCTGGCCGGCGCGCTTGCGCTCGATGGCATCCTTGATGACCGAGAGGGACTCGTCCTTGCTGGCCTCGAGGAAGCCGCAGGTGTTGACGACGACGGCGTCGACGGGCTCGCCCTGCTCGGCCAGGTCGTAGGCGACGGGGGTGACGCCGTCCTCGGCGAGCAGGCCCAGCATCTTCTCGCTGTCGACGAGGTTCTTGGGGCAGCCGAGCGAGACGAAGGCGACGGTGTCGATGGAATCGTCGGGGGCTGGGCGCCCTGCGGGCCTGGATTTCGGGCGCTGTGGCATGCGGGGGAAGTCTATGCGCGCCGCAAAAAACGACCGGCCCGCCCGGGGGCGGGTCGGTCGTTCGGCCGTGCTGGTCAGGCCCCCGGCCGGGGGGTGCGGATGCGTCGGCGAGCGGATCCGGTGGGCGTCGCACGTGCCCTTGCCGGCCCTCCGCGGGGACCGCCACGCGGTCCGCACGATGCGCCGGGACCTCCGGCGCGCAGGAGTCGGGTCGTCAGGCGCCGGCGGCGTGCCGGCCGGCGTGCCAGGCGGCGAGCTCTTCGCGGGCGCCGGGCATGGGGTAGTGGCGTTCCAGGGCCTGGCCGAGGTGTTCCGGCTCGGCCAGGACGAAGTAGCACCCGGGGCCGAAGCGGCTGTAGGCGAAGCGCAGGGCCCGGGGCAGGTGTTCCTTGGCGGTGCAGATCATGACCTCGGCGCCGTCCATCCGCAGCGGCAGGATGCGGAACTGCCAGGCCTGGCGACGCGAGATCATCGAGAGCACGCGCACGTCGGTCGTTTCGCGGCGCGGGTCGATCAGGCCGGTGATGGCCTGGTACTGATCGGCCCAGGCCGATTCCAGCGCCGCGGGATCGAGGTTGAACATCGCCTCGGCGATCTCTCCGAAGGGCCTGCCGGTGCGGCGCTGTTCGTCGAGCACCTGGTTGCACTGCGCCTGGGTGAGGCACCCGCGGCGGACGAGCAGCTCGCCGAGCTTGGGGGCCGGCTGCGGGGCGGTGGAGTTGCTGGAACGGGCGGGGATCATGCTGCCTCCGGGCGAACGAGGAGAGACACGGACCGTCGCCCCGAGACCGCCCGCATGGTGCTGGGCGTCCCGCCGACAGCACTGAGATCGGCGGCGCGGGAGCGGAGGATTGGCGGTTGACCGCACGAAACCGGCAGGGGCGCGCCGGCGTGCGGCGCGGGCAAGCCGGGGGGGCGGCGCGGGGTGGGACGTCATGGGCGCGGCGGAAAAAACCCCGGCGCGCCTTGACGCGGCCGCAGATGAACAGCAACGGCATCACCGGGTCCGGGAATGTCGCGCCGGACGCGGCGGCGGACGAGTCCCCGGGGGCGGGGCTACTCGGCCGGCTCGATCGTGGCGGTGAGGCCCTTGGACTGGAACTGCTCCTGAAGCAGTTCGGCCTGCTCGCGGTGGCAGACCTTGACCAGGGCCAGACCCTTCTCGTGTGCCTCGATCATGACCTGGTAGGCGCGCCGGACCGGCATGCTGGCGATCTGCACGATGGCGACGACCACGTGCTCCATGGTGTTGTGGTCGTCGTTGTGCAGCAGCACGCGGAAGGGAGGGAGTTTGTCGAGCCGGGGCGGGGCCTTGGCGGGCGCGGGCCGCTCGGCGACGGCCGCCGCGGGACCGCTGGCGGAGGGGGCCTGCGGCGCCGGCTGCTGGGGCGCGGGCGGCTGCGGCTCGGCCTCGGCGCGGGGCGTGATGGGAGTCGATGCGCGCGGTTGGTTGGGCATGGCGGTGTCCCGATCGGGGCGAGTTCGCCGATAGAACGACGGATTGTAGATTGGCGCCGGCGGCCCGGGCGGGCTGGGCGCGGCGGCGAACCGACGGAGCGGATCGCGTGGAACTGCGGACGCCGACATCCAGACAGGCCGAAGCCCTGAGCGGGGGCGTGGACCCCGGGCGGTGCCTGTGCATCGTGGTGGGGGCGAGCGTTCGAGCGGAACTGGAAGACCGGGCAACGGCGTACGGCCTGCAGGCGGCGGCGGAGCGGGAACTTTCGCGTCGGCTGGGGCCGGCGATGGGCGGCTGGCGGGTGGTGGTGCTGACGGACGTGTGGTACCTGAACCACCAGGACCTGCGCACGTGCCCGACGATCGCGCTGGGCGGGCCGGGCAACTGTGCGCTGAGCGCGGCGTGGATCGGCGCGCTGCCCGAGGCGCTGTCGATCGAGGACGTGCTGGCGGTGCACGCGCGCCCGGACTTCAGCGAGCCGGCGGCGGTCTGCTGGGGCGTGGACGCCGCGTCGACGCGTCGGGCGGCGGAGCTCTTCGTCGAGCGGTACCTGGAGCGGTTCGCCGGGGCGGCGCTGTCGGGGTGAGCGGGGACGGGACGGGTCGTCACTTGCCGATGCAGAACGAGGCGAAGATGCGCCCGAGGATGTCGTCGGGGCTGAGGCGCCCGGTGAGCGGGTCGAGAGCGTCGAGCGCGGCGCGCAGGGCGTCGGCCGTCAGCTCGGGGTTGGGCAGCGCGCGGGCCGCGGCAAGGGGGGCAAGGTCGTCGGCCAGGGCGGCGAGCGATTCGTGCGCCGCGAGCAGCGCAGCGCGGTGGCGGGGCAGCAGGTCGCGCGAGAGGCCGGGGCCGGCGGACCAAGCGGCGTCGAACAGGGCTCGGCGCAGCGCAGACAGGCCGCGGCCGTCGAGGGCGCAGACGGGCAGTTCGTCCGGGCGTGTGTGAAGGTCCGCGGCGGCCAGGGGGCGATCGGCCTTGGTGGCGACGGGGATGATCCGGGCGTGCGGCGTGGGGGGCAGCAGGGGCGGCGGTTCGCCGGCGGGCCGGCACGCGAGGATGACGTCGGCCTCGTCGATGGCCAGGCGGCCGGCGTGCTGGGCGCCGGCGGAGGCGTCGTCGGCCCGGGCCAGCGAGGCGTCGAGTCCGGGAAGATCGGCCAGGTCGATCGTCAGTTCGCCGGCGTCCGGAGTGGCGAGCGTGAGCGGCTCGACGAGCGCATCGCGCGTGGACCCGGCAACGGGCGACTCCACGGCGCGCCGGCGGCCGAGCAGGGCGTTGAAAAGCGTGCTCTTGCCGGCGTTGGGCGCGCCGGCGAGGACGGCCAGCGGTCGGGCGTGGCGGGCCTGACGCGGCGCAGCGGCGTGAACGAGGCCGCCCATGGCGTCGCGCAGCGCACGCACGGCGGCCAGCAGGTCGGCTGGGGCGATGGGCACGACGTCTTCCTGGTCGGTGAAGTCGATCCCCGCTTCAACCAAGGCCAGCAGGCGGGCGAGCCGATCGTGCCACGCGGCGTATTGGCGGCCGGGTTCGCCCCGCATCAGGCGCTGGGCGGCGTCGAGCTGGGCAGCGCTGTCGGCGGAAATGAGCGCGGCGACGGCCTCGGCCTGTTCGAGGGTCAGGCGGCCGGCGAGGTAGGCGCGGGCGGAGAACTCGCCGGGCTCGGCGTGGCGGAGGCCGGGCAGGGCGAGCACCCGGGCGAGGGTGCGCTGCACGAGGTGGGGCTGGCCGGGCAGGAGGATGTCGGCGGCGTCCTGTCCGGTGGCGCTGCGCGGGGCCAGGAAGCGGATGACGCGCACGGGCACGGGCAGACCCGGGGCCAGGCGCAAGCGGGCGCGGGCGCAGCCGCGCTGGGCGGGGTCGGCGCCCAGGAGGTCGGCCAGCGCGCCGGGCACGGCGGGGCCGGACAAGCGCAGCACGGCGAGGGGCGCTGCGCCCGGTCCGCTGGCGACGGCGGCGATGGTGTCGCCGGAGTTCACGCCGGAAGGTAGGGGGCTAGCGCTTGCGGCCGCGCTGCTCGCGTTCGCGCTGCTTGCGCTGCTCCTCGAGCATCTTCTGCCGGAGTTCGACCTGCTGCTGCAGGCGTGCCCAGAAGCCGGGCTTGGGGGGCTGCTTGGCCTTCGGCCCCAGGGCGGCGATGCGCTTGTCTTCCTCTTCGAGCCGCTGGCGGATCCACTTGGATTCGAGGATGCCGAGGGTGGAGTTGACGACGAAGTAGAGCGACAGGGCGCTGGGGGCGTTGTACATGAAGACGGGGAAGAGCACGACCATCATCACCTTCATGATCTTCTGCTGGCTTTCCTGCTCGGGGGTGAGGGGGGTTGTGCTGGGGGGCGACATGTACTTCTGCTGGATGTAGAAGACGACGCCGAGCAGCAGAGGGATGATGTTGACGGCGCTGATGGCGCCCATGAGGGAGCTGAGCAGCGGGATGTGGATGTCGACGCCCAGAGGGATGAAGTTGTCGGGCTCGGCCAGGTCGCCCAGGAAGATCCACTTGCCGCCGGTTACGGATTGGACGAGGCCGAAGAACGCGCCCTCGTGCCGGAGCTCGAAGGTGAAGGAGATCATGGCGTAGAGGGCGATCCAGATGGGCATCTGCAGGAACATGGGCAGGCAGCCCAGGGCACCGGCGTAGTTGATGTTCTCCTCGCGCATGAGCTTGGCGATTTCCTCGCGCATGCGCTTGGGGTCGTCGGCGAACTTCTCGCGGATCTTCTGCTGCTTGGGGGCGATGGCGGCCATCTGCTTGCCGAAGCGCTGCAGGTTGGTCTGGCTCCAGCGGGTGACCGGGTGCAGCACGGTGCGGACGCAGACGACCAGCACCATGACGGCCAGGGCCCAGTCGAAGACGATGAAGTTGTGCAGGAAGCCCAGGAACCAGCGCAGGAAGTGGGTGATGGGCTGGAAGGTGCAGAAGGCGCACGGCCCGCCGTAGGTGTAGATGACCAGCCCGTCGATGCCGGCGGCGACCAGTTCCGGGTCGCCGTCGATGGCGGCGCGGGTGATCGGCCCGGCGTAGAGGCCCATGCTGGCGTCGCGGGTGGCGCCGGCGGGGACGGTCATCGGCGCGCTGGCCAGGCGCAGGGCCATCACGGCCCCGGCGATCTGATCCGCGGGGGTGAACCCCCCCTTGGCCGCGAGCACCACGCGGTCGAGCGTCTGCACCAGCGAGAAGGACTTGTCGGGCAGACCGTCGGGGCGCTTGGCGGCGCCGGGGCCGGACATGGGCGCGTGCACCGCGACGGCGAAGTAGCGGTTCGTCAGACCAGCCCAGACGAGCCGGCGCTGGGCCGTCGCGGCGTCGGCGTGGGGCCAGATGGTGTAGTCGGTCCAGTTGAGGCCGGCGGCGTCGGTGGGGCTGCCGACGGCCGACTGGTGGGGTATGAGATGCTTGTCGGCGGTGACGACCTGGCCGTTGGGGTTGCTCGTGGGGCCTTCGAGCACGCCGAGGCGCAGGCGGCGGACGTCGCCGCCGTAGGTGATCTTGGTGGCCGGCAGGTCGCCGGGGCCGAGCTGGTACCACTGCACCGACAGGTCGCGACCGGAGAGGTTCTCGAAGGACTGACGCAGGTCGATGGCGTAGCGGCCGGCCTTGAGCTCGTACGCACGGGTGATGCGGGCGACGGGACGGTCGGCGTCGTCGAGGATGGTGACCTCGAAGCGGCCGGGGGCGGTCTGGCGCCACAGGCGGCCGGACGAGGCGTCGGAAAGGTCGACGT
>JAEUIX010000025.1 GCA_016794945.1 Phycisphaerae bacterium | reverse complement strand
TAACGACGCGGGTGGGCACGCCGACGGTGCGCAGGAGCATCGCCATGGCGCTGGCGAAGTACTCGCAGTGGCCGCGCCGCGTGTCGAACAGGAACATGTCGATCGGGTCCTGTTCCTCGCGCGGGGCTGTCATCTCGAGGGTGTAGCGGTACTCCTTGCGCAGGTGGTCGGCGATGGCGCGGGCGGCGCGGCGAGTGTCAGCGGGGGTTCTGGCCGCGGGGTCGATGGGTACGCCGGCATCGGTGAGGATGCGCTCGGCCAGGACTCGCACCGGCCCGTCGGCGAAGCGGCCCGGGCTGGCGCCGGCCTGGGCGTCCTGAGGCCCGTCGGTCAGGCCGTCGCGCAGCGAGACGACCTCGTACACCAGCCGCCCCGAGTCGCCGGAGCGTTGCAGCGTCTGGTCCTGGGGTGAGACGTACACCCGCATGTCCCGCTCGGCCCGCACCGACACGGGCCGGTAGACCGCGAACAGCGGGCCGATGCCCTGGCGGGCCTGGCGCATGGTGATCCGCTGCGTGAGCATGAGCCGTCCGCCGCCGGCAGCCGAGAACTGCCAGGCGCGGCCGGGGCCGACCGAGGACTGCACCACTCCGGGCGAGCCGGCGTCGCTCGTGCGGCTGTTCCAGATGCCCGTCCGTTCGTCGTAGGAGTCCAGCACCGCCCCGCGCAGGTAGAGCGTCTCGCCGCTGGTGCCGGCGGTGGCGTCCTCCGGCGTCGAGACCTCTACCTCCATCACCGGCTGGTCGTCCTGAGAGATCAGCCCCGACTGGCCCAGGCGGATCTGGTCCACGAAACCGGTCACCGCCTCGCCGCGACCCAGGCCCCAGCCGCTCATGCCGTGCACCAGGTTCCGCGGCGTGGCGATGAACACCACGACGGTGACGGAGACCGAAAAGCCGGTCGCCATGGTGACGATCGCGCCCAGTCGTGTGCGGCCCGATCCCGTCAGGGGCTCGGGCTGCGCTGCGCCGACCGCCCTGCCGACGGCCTGGGCCCGCTGGCCGACGCGCTCCAGCCCGGCGTGCAGCTGCAGCATGACCGCCGTCGCCACCGCCAGCGGTGTGATCGCGAGCAGCAGCGCGCCGACCAGCAGCGACTGGCCCGTCAGCGTCGCTCCGATCGCCACGAACACCGTCAGCGCCAGCAGCTGCGCCTCGTCGCGCACCCGCGACAGGTCGAACATCTTGATCACCAGGATCAGCGCCAGGTAGCGGCTCAGGATGCTGATCGGCCGCTCGCGGGCCGCCAGCAGGTCCATCAGGATCATGAGCGTGGCCGCCAGCACCAGCAGGTTCAGCACCGTGCGCGGCGCCAGCCGCGCCCGATCGGGCCCGGCCATCACCACCGCCACCAGCCCGCCGACGATCGACACCATCGCCAGCAGCGGCAGCCCGTCGGCCGCCGCGAAGCAGACGGCTGAGAGCGTCGCCGTGACCAGGCCCAGCCTTCGGAACCACGACCGGCTCACGGGCCACCGTCCTTGCGAGCGTCGACGGGGACGCCCGATGGGTCTTGCGCCGTCGCTCGCGCGGCCCACGCCGGGCCGATCGACGTGTCCGGTGCGCCGTCGTGCACCACCAGGCACGGTTCGTCGGCGCGCAGCCGCACGCGCGCCGGCCGGGGCCGGCGTGGACCAAGGCCGGTGCGAGGCAGCAGCGCCAACTGGCCAAGCAGCGACTGGGCGTGCTGTCGACCCGCCCGAAGGCCCGTGTGAATGCCGTGCACCGGCACGGTCAGGGACACCATCGCCCCTCGCTCGGCGCCGCGGATCACCGCGCCGGCCGCCAGGCCGATGGCGCGCTCGGCCGCTTCTGGGCCGGATTGCTCCGCGAGGTCGAGCACGACGTGTAACCGGCCGGGGCTGCTGCTGCTGGTCTGCCGCACGAGCAGCGCCGCACCGCCGCCGGGCCCCGCCGGACCCGACGCCTCCAGCCGCGCCGAGGCCTTCCAGGCGATCAGGCGCGGGCTGTCCCCCTCGCGGTACTCGCGCAGCGCGATGTACTCGTGCCCCGGGGCCGCGGCCCGCGCCGCGGCGCTCTCGGCCTGCAGCCGGCCCGAGGCGGGCCCCAAGGGGTCGGGCGATGCGGCGATCGGGCGCGGGCGGGCGATGGCGGCGGCGGGCTGGCTGTAGCGCAGCGCTTTGCGCACGATGCCGAAGGGAAAGGTCGTGATGACCTGGAAGCGGTCCAGGCGGATGCGCCCTCGAGACACCGCCGCACACGGGGCCTCGACGATCACCGTGGACCGGGCCGGCACGCTCGCGACGAAGGCCTCAGGCTCGGCGTCGAGCAGCGCCCGCGCTTCTCGTTCGCCGGCCGGCGCCGGCGGCTGCGGCTCCTCGCGAATGGTCAGCGCGAACAGCGGCAGCCAGCGGCTTCGGTTGGTCACGGCGTACCGCAGCCGCAGCGGCTGGCCTTCCTGGGTATCGGGAACCGGCTGCCGTTCCACAGACACCCGCATCATCATGTACCCGCTCAGCACACCCGACGCCAGCATCATCCCGATCGCCATCCCGAAGCACCAGAACAGCAGGTTGTTCTGTCCCGTGAAAGCGCCCACCGCGATCAGCAGCGACACGAACCCGTACATGAGCAGGGTGCTGTGCACGTGGTACAGCCGGCGCGGCGGGCCAACGGCGGCCGGCACGCCGGCGGGATCAACGGGTTGGTTCGTCGCGTTGGACACGGGGTGAGGCGGTTCGTCGGGGTGGTTGGCGGCGGCCGCGAGCAGGCGCTCGGCCTGTCAGTACGCCGCCGGGGGCAGATGGGGGTCAACTCCGCGGGAGATCAAGGGCGAATGGCGGCGGATCGCGACTTCGGGCGAGGAAAGGTACCACCGCTTGTCCCCCGCCGCGAACCCGGGTCGGGTGCTCGGACGAAGCGAGCCGCGGTCGGCCGGGAGAACAATCCAGGTGTTGGCGCTCGGCTTTGCGAGACGAGCCTCGAACGTCAGTCAGGGAGACCAGAGTCCTTGGGCAGCGTGATCGGCGATCGACGCGCGCGGCCCGTGCACGGATGGCGACCATCGTCCGCCCGGCTTACTTCCATTTGATGTTGCACCCGATGCTCGGCAACTGCTGCCCCGGCACCGGCCGGCCCGCCAGCACCGCTTCCAGAGCCGACCGCAGGTCCTTGCCAGTCACGGGGATCTCGCCCGCGGCCGAGCGCCCCGGCGGGCGGCTGGCGTCGAGCTGACCGCGGTACGCCAGCCGGCGCTGGCGGTCGTAGACGAAGAAGTCCGGAGTGCACGCCGCGCCGAACGCCCGCGCAACATCCTGAGATTCATCGTACAGGTACGGGAAGTCGTAACCCGCGGCCCGGGCCTCCTCGCGCATCTGCTCCGGCCCGTCGGCTGGATACTTGGCCGCGTCGTTGCTGCTGATCGCAACGATGCCGACGCCCCGCGAGCGGTACTCGCGGCCGAGCCGTGCCAACTCGTCGCGGATGTGCTTGACGAACGGGCAGTGGTTGCAGATGAACATCACCAGCAGCGCCGGGGACCCGTCGAAGTCTTGCAACCGCACTGCGCGGCCCGACACGGTGTCCGGTAGTTCAAACGCGGGGCAGGGCGTGCCGAGGGGGATCATCGCCGAAGGGATCGCGGCCATGGCGGATGGTACCGGCCGCGACGTGGGTGGCGGCGCTTGCGGCGGGGGAGCGGTGTTCGCGAGGGGCGCGCGCCGGGGCGAGGGTCCCACGAAGCCCGGCGGTGAACGGTCATTTCACCGCCGAGGCCGCGACGGCTTTCGCCGTCGTGATCTCCCTCTCAGAGAGTCTGCGGGCGCTGCGGGCTCCTTCCACGCCGCGCGCAACCTGACCGGAAGGTACCGCGC
>JAEUIX010000270.1 GCA_016794945.1 Phycisphaerae bacterium | reverse complement strand
GGTGAACAGCGGCCAGCCGCCGACCATCGCCCAGCCGGTGATCTGCGGGTTCGCCGCCATCACCTGCTCGACCTTGGAGACCGCGTCCTGCGGCGTCTCGGGGTGGTAGTACGTGTCGAGGATCTTGATGTCGGCGAACTTCGCCAGGCCCTCCTTCACCCCGCGCACCCGCGCCTGCAGGTTCGGCGCGTTGGGGTTGCCCGCCAGGATCGCGACCACGCCCTTGCCGCCCATCGCCCTGGCCAGTTCGGCCGCGACCTGCTGGCCGCAGGCGAAGTCGTCCGTGCCGTAGTACGCGAACCGCTTGGAGCCCGGCACGTCCGAGTCGAAGGTCGCCACCGGAACGCCCTTGGCGTCGGCCGCGTCGATCGCGGTCTTGAGCTTCGCGGCGTCCGAAGCGCTGACCGCGATGCCGTCGGCGCCCGCGGCGACCAGCTGCTCGATGAACTCGGCCTGCTTCTGGCCGTCCTCGCTGACCGGCGTGCGCCAGTCGATCTTGATCTCGATGCCGTACTGCTTGCCGATCTCCTTGGCCGCGTCGTTCGCGCCCGTCCGGGCCGCGATGAACACGGGGTTGGAGTTGCTCTTGGCCACCAGGCCGATGACGTACGACTTCTTGGCGGGCTTGGCCGGGGCCTTGCCGGCGGGTTGGACCGACGCGCCGATGACGGCGGCGGCGGTGGTCAGCACCGCGGCGAGGGCGAACAGACCTGTGCGGGCGATGGACATTCCGGAATCTCCTGATGGATCGGGGTTGAAGCGGTCTTCGCGTGCGCGGGCCTGCCGGACGCACGCGGGCAAGGCCGGCGGCCGGAACCCGAACAAGGGCCCGGCACGCCCGCTCCGATTCTACCGGCGGCGGGCCAGCACCCGCTGCTTGGCCTGGTCGACCACCACGGCCAGAACGATGGCCAGGCCGATGACGATCTGACGGTAATTCGAGTCGATCCCCAGCACGTCGAAGCCGTTGTTGATGAGCTGGATGATCAGGGCCCCCAGCACCGCCCCCAGGGCCGACCCGCGGCCGCCCGAGAGCGATGCGCCGCCCACCACCGCCGCCGCGATCACGTCGAGCTCGTATCCCGTGCCGTCGGCCGAGGAGCCCGCGCCGTAATAGCCCAGGGCCATGGCCGCCGACAGACCGGCCAGCGCGCCGCAGAGCGTGAACAGCAGGATCTTGGTGCGCCCGACGGGGATGCCCGCGTACCGCGCCGCCGTTTCGTTGCCGCCGATGGCGAAGGTGCGCCGCCCGAAGACCGTCCGCGCCGCGACGAACGCCCCCGCCAGGCCGACCAGGAGCATCACCAGCATCGGCAGGGGGTTGATGCCGCCCACCGACGCGCGGATCGTGCCCTGGTACGCCGGCGGGAAGCCCGTGATCGACAGGCCCTGGCTGATGACGAACGCCACCCCGCGGTAGACCGCCATGCCCCCCAGCGTGATGATGAACGGGTGCACCTTCAGGCCGACGGTCGCGGCGCCGTTGATCAGCCCGCACAGCGCCCCCACCCCGCAGCAGACCGCCAGCCCCAGCGGCACCGCGAGCCACGCCGACAGGTCGCCTCCCCCGGTCGCCGCGACCCGCAGCACCGAGGCGCCCACCACCGCCGCCAGCGCGTACGTCGCGCCCACCGACAGATCGATGCCCCCCAGGATGATGATGAACGTCATCCCGACGGCCATGATGGCGATGAACGACGCGGCGGTGGCGACCAGGCTGAGGTTGTCCTTGTTGAGGAACTTGTTGACGCGGGGGTCGCGCTCGATGGTCCGGCGGCCGTCGGCGGTCTCGACGAACTGCCACCCGTCGTCGGCGGGGTAGACGCGCCGGCCGCCGCCGGCGGGCTCGACCACGTACGCCGGGCGCACCGGCTCGATGCGCACGCCACCCTCGGCGCGGTGCCGCTCGGTGTCGCCCGTGATGGTGGTGCGCCGGACTTCATCGACCCCGCCGTCGCGGGCGGGTTCCCAGCCGTCGGCCGCCGGCAGCAGCAGGTCGGGCTTGCCCGGCGCGACGATGCGGAACCCCGCGGGCACCTCGGTGACGGCGGCGCCGGCGGGCACGTCGGTGCGTTCGCGCCGCTCCAGGAACGCGCGGCCGAGCCGCTCCGTCACGCGCCAGCCGTCGGCAACCCGGTACGCCTCGGCGCCGCCGCCGGCCGCGGTCACCGTGATGACGCCGTCGCGCTCGGCGACGGCGGCGCCGGCGGGGACCTCGGTGCGCTCGGGGCGGGGGATCCAAGGCGTCGCCAGCGTCAGGCCGACCACGAACAGCGCGACCACCAGCAGCAGGCCAACCTCCTGCACCTCGATCAGGCGCAGCCACCACGGCCGGGCGGGTCGCGCCCGTGCGCCGGCGTCGGCGCGTGCGGCGTGGGCGGGTTGGTCCTGCGCGTCGGGCGGCACGAGGTCGGGAGTGTACCGGCGGTGCTCGGCGGGCGCGCCCGATCAGTCGATCGTCTGCAGCCGGTTGCTTCGGAACTGGTCGATGACGTTCACGGACTGGCTGTTGGTGCTCTGCGCCGGCGGGGAGAAGAACGTCTCCTGCACGTTGCCCTTCAGGAAGTCGCCGTGCCCGTCGGTGAACACGAAATTGGCCCCGTCCTTGTGGTTGTCCCAGCGGTAGTAGTAGCCCGGACGGATGTTCTCGCCGCTCGGACGGTCCTGCGCTCCGTAGTACCACGCGCGCGTCGACAGGTCCGGCGCGTTCGTCTCGTCGCCCCACAGCGGCGCGGGCTTGAGGATGTTCGCCTCGTCCGTCTTGAACCCCGCGATGTACAGGTACGAGATGTTGTACTGGGCGATCTGGAACGTCGTCGCCGGCACGGCGGGGATCCGGCTCTTGGCCGCGGGCAGCGCGATGGCCGACGACGGGGTGTACGACCCGTTGTTCACGGCCACCCGATCCTCCCGGTCGTTGTTGCACACCAGCAGCCCGAACCCGTCCAGGTACCCGCCCATGATCGGGTTGCGGTTCCCGTCGGCGTACTGCTGCACCCCCGGCGTGCCGCCCACCACGTAGCCGAAATCGCCCGTCGGCGTTCCCTCGCCCCCGTCGGGGTTCTGGTACAGGCTGAACAGCCCCGACACGCCGCCGATCACGTACTGGAAGTCCAGGTACCGCGACGCCGGGTTGGGGTTCGTGAACGCGGCCCGCGCCGCCGCCGTGAACGGAACCAGCGGGTACCACGACTTGAAGTCGTTGGCGTACTGCGTCATCGACAGGCCCATCTGCCGCACGTTGCTCAGGCACGCCGCCTGGCGCGCGTTGGCCCGGGCGCTGGCCAGCGCCGGCAGCAGGATCCCCACCAGCAGCGCGATGATCGCGATCACCACCAGCAGTTCGATGAGCGTGAACGCCCGCTTCACGATCCGGCGACAACCTTCCATGAACAGACTCCTGGAACGAATGAGTCCGCAACGATCCCGGGCGACGATGCCCGGACACGGGCGGGACGCCCCCGATCAGACTCTATAATGTACACGCTCCGGGCCGCAGGGCTGGTCCGTTCGCCCGCCCGCCGGCCGGTTTCTCACGGACCCTTTCCATGCGCTGGACCGGCGGGGCGGGCATGCAGGCCGGCGGTCGGCGAATCCGCGCGTGCCTGCTCGCGGCGATCTGGTGCATGACCCTCCAGCGTCCGAACGCCTCCGAGGCTCGCTGTTTCCTCGACGCGCCCAAACCGCCGGCGGCTCGCTGGATCGGGGTGTCCGATCGGCTCGGCCTGGCCGAAGTGGCCGTTTCCGGCCTGCCCCCCGGGTCCGACGGTGTGCTGGTGGTGGAAAACCACCCTCGCGGCGAGATCCGAGTCCCGCTGGTCCCGGCCTCCGGGTGGGGTGATGAACCCGGCGACGCGGGACGGTACGCCCGGGCGCGCGTGTCCGGCCTCATCGCACCGACGCGCTGGCGCGTCGAGTGGTCCGGCCCGGGCGGCGCGGGGCGTCTTGGCCCGTTCGAATCGCTCCCCGATCCCGAGCCGGCGCACCGCACGCCCGATTGGGCCAAGGGCATGGTGTGGTACCAGATCATGCCCGAGCGCTACCGCAACGGCGAGCCCGGCAACGACCCGCGCCACCACGATGCGAAACTGCTCGCCTGGAACAGCCCCTGGGGTCGCGTCAGCGTCGACGAGGTCGAGGCCGCGTGGGCCATGGCCGAGGCCGGAGAGGGCAACGCCGGCCGCCTCGTCTCGCGATCCGGCGCCTGGTCGAACGTCATCTTCCAGCGACGCTACGGCGGCGACCTGCAGGGCGTCGCTCAGCGACTCGACGACCTGCGCGACCTGGGCGTCGAGGGGATCTACCTCACGCCCATCTTCCGCTCGCCCAGCCTGCACAAGTACGACGCCGCCGATTTCCGCCACGTCGACGATGCGCTGGCCGGCCCGGCAGGCGACGGTGCGCCCCGCGCGGCCGAGCCGGGCGAAACCGAGGACCCCGCGACCTGGACCTGGACCGCCGCCGACCGATGGTTCGTCGATCGGTTCCTGCCCGCGGTCCACCGGCGCGGGATGCGCCTGGTGCTCGACGGGGTCTGGAACCACACCGGCACGAAGTTCTGGGCGTTCCAGGATCTGGTGCGCCGCGGGGCCGACTCGCCCTACGCACTGTGGTTCGACGCCGTCCTGGCCACCGGCGATGAGATCGTGGGGGGGCAGCGCCCCTTCCGTGCCGGGCAGCTCATCGGCTGGCGCGGGTGGGACCGGCGCAACGGCGGCCTGCCCGCCCTGCGGCAGATCGACGGCGATCTCGCCCCGCCCGTCAAGCGGCACGTCCTGGCCGTCACGGAGCGCTGGATGCGGCCGCGCAGCGCCGATGGCGAACCGGTCCGCGGCTGCGACGGCTGGCGACTGGACGTTGCGCCCGACCTGGGCATGCCCTTCTGGCGCGACTGGCGCGCTCACGTGAAGGCCATCGACCCCGAGGCGCTGCTGATCGGCGAGATCTGGTTCCCCGCGCGTGACTACTTCGGCGGCGCCGCGTTCGACGGCCAGATGAACTACCCCGTCGCCGAGCCGGTCGTGCGCTGGCTGAGCGACCGCGGGTACGGCGCCCGAGCCCTCACTCAGGCCCTGGTCAGGGCGACCGTCAACCACCCTGCGACCGAGCTTGTTCAGTTCAACCTGCTCGACTCGCACGACACCGCCAGGCTCGTGACCATGATCGACCGCCCGGCCGAGGCCTACGACGGCGCCGCGGCGCGCCGAGGCGTCTTTGCGCGCC
>JAEUIX010000175.1 GCA_016794945.1 Phycisphaerae bacterium | reverse complement strand
GTGCACGGGCGCGGCGGGCCGGCGGGCGGCGGCAACGGGCGTGCGGGGGGTCGGCGCCGGCGGGTCGGCGGGTCAGAAGTTGCGCACGGTCCGGCCGGCCCGCCGATACTGCAGCGGTGAGCGGCGGCGAGCCAAGCACGGGCGGCGGCGAAGTGGCCCACGAGGCGCGGCACGGTCCTGCGCTGGCGGGCGCGGCGCGGGCCTTCGGCGGGGTCACGCTGCTGTCGCGCATCGGCGGGCTGCTGCGCGACGTGCTGCTGGTGCGGGTGTTCGGCGCCACGGCGACGGGCTCGGCGTTCGCGGCGGCGTTCGCGATCCCCAACATGTTCCGGCGGCTCTTCGGCGAGGGGGCGCTGTCGGCGGCGTTCGTGCCCGAGTACGCCCAGGCGGTCAAGGCCGACCCGGCGCTGGCGGACCAGCTGGCGACTTGGACCGTGCGCCGGCTGGCGCTGGCGACGGGGCTGATCATGCTGCTGGCGCAGGCGGCGACGGTCGCGGCGCTGCTGCTGGCCCCGCCCGACCCCGAGCGGGCGCTGTCGCTGCGGCTGATCGTGGTGATGCTGCCGTTCATGCCGCTGGTCTGCGTTGCGGCGGTGCTGGCGGGGATGCTGCAGGTGCACGGGAAGTTCGCGGCGTCGGCGGGCGGGGCGCTGGTGCTCAACGCGTTCATCATCGCGGTGGGGCTGTGGTCGGTGCTCACGGGCACGCTGGGGGGCGAGACGACGGCGTACGTGCTGGGCGCCGCGACCGTGCTGTCGGGCGTGACACAGGTGTGGTGGTTCGCGCGGGTGCTGCGGCCGAGCGTGCGGTGGACGCGGGGCACCGCGCTCGCCCGCGAGGCGGCGCGCCGGATGGTCGGCCGTTTCGTGCCGGTGATGATCGGCATGGGCACGCTCCAGCTCAACGGGCTGGTGGACACCCTGATCGCGATGTGGCCGATCTGGGTGGGGCCGACGGTGCTGGGCGTGCTCTACCCGCTGGACGAGGCGTCGAACTCGATCCTTTCGTTCACGATGCGGCTGTACCAGTTCCCGCTTGGGGTGTTCGGCATCGCGGTGGCGACGGCGGCGCTGCCGCTGCTGTCGCGCCACGCCGACGAGCCGGCGCCCTTCAGCCGCACGCTGCGGCGCGGTCTAAGGCTGAGCCTGTTCATCGGCCTGCCGGCGTCGCTGGGGCTGCTGCTGGTGCGCGAGGACCTGACGTACGTGATGTTCGCCGGCGGCAACGCCGGCTTCGGCGAGCAGGTGGGCCGCTCGGCGGCGGTGCTGATGGGCTTTGCACCGGGCGTGTTCGCCTACGCGCTGAACCACGTCTACACGCGGGCGTTCTACGCCTGCGGCGACACGCGCACGCCGGTGCGCATCGCCATCGGGGCCATGGGGCTGAACCTGGCGCTCAACCTCACCCTCATCTGGCACCTGCGCGAGGCGGGCCTGGCGTGGGCGACCAGCGCCGCGGCGGTGGCGCAGTGTCTGGTGCTCGGAGCGGTGGCCGAGCGGCGCTTCGGCCGCAGGCTCGACGCGAGCGGGGCCGCGCACGCCGTGCACGACCGCGCCACGGTGCTGGCCATGGCGCGGATCGTCCTGGCCTCGCTGCTGATGGCCGGCGCGGTGCTCGCGGCCGACTGGGCGTGGCCCCCGGCCGACCGGTGGACGCCGCACGCGGTCCGTCTGGGCGTGCTGATGACCGTCGGCGCCGGCGCGTACGCGCTGGCGGCGGTGCTGCTGCGCTGCGACGAGCTGCCGGCGCTGCTGCGCCGGTCGCGCCCGGTGTAGCGCGGGGTTCCGCCGCGCGACGACCTACGATGAATCGCCCGGGCGGGTAGCTCAGTCGGCTAGAGCATTCGCCTTACACGCGAAGGGTCCCGGGTTCGAGTCCCGGCCCGCCCATTGCCCTCCCACGCCGCCGCCGACGGCGCGACCGGCCCCGGCTTCGGACCATGAACTCGCTGGACCTCCTCTACGGCTTTGGCGCGGCGGTGTTGAGCCCGGTGTGGGCCCGCAAGTCGCGCGCCGGCTGGGGCGAGCGGTTCGGCCGCATCGAGGCGCCCGCGCCCCCGCCGCCGGGCCGCCGCCGGCTGCTGCTGCACGCCGTGTCGGTGGGCGAGGTCAACGCCCTGCGTGAACTCGTGCCGCTGCTGCGGCGCAGCGCCGACGTGGTCGTCTCGGCCAGCACCGACACGGGCCTGGTCCGCGCGCGGGCGCTGTTCGGCGCGGCCGGGCCGGTGGTGCGCTACCCGCTTGATTTTTCCGGCGCCGTGGCGAGGTTCCTCGACGCGGTGCGGCCCGACGCCGTCGGCCTGACCGAGCTGGAGGTCTGGCCCAACTTCGTCGCGGCCTGCCGGCGGCGGGGCATTCCCGTCGGCGTCGTCAACGGGCGGCTGAGCGAGCGGTCGTTCCGCGGGTACCGGTGCATCCGGGGCGTGATGCGGTCGTCGTTCACGGCGCTGCAGTTCGCGGCGGTCCAGAACGCCGACTACGCCGCCCGGTTCCGGCACATGGGCGTGCCCGACGACCGCGTGATGATCACCGACTCCATGAAGTGGGACACCGCGCTGGTGGCCGACGATGCGCCGGGCAGCGCGGCCCTGGGCGCGGCGCTGGGCGTGGACAGGTCGCGACCGCTGGTGGTGGCCGGGAGCACCGCGGAGGGGGAGGAGGCCCTGCTGCACGCGGCGTGCGGACCCGGGGTGCAACTGCTGTGCGCGCCCCGGAGCGTCGAGCGGTTCGCCGCCGCGGCGGCGGCGCTGCCCGGCTGCGTGCGTCGGTCGCGCCCGGGCGTGGGTGATGCGGGGTCGGGGCGCTACCTGCTGGACACGATCGGTGAGTTGCGCGCGGCGTACGCGCTGGCGGACGTGGCGGTGGTGGGGCGGTCGTTCGGCCGGCTGTACGGGTCGGACCCGATCGAGCCGGTGGGGCTGGGCAAGGCGACGGTGATCGGTCCGGCGCACCGGAACTTCGACGCGATCGTGGCGGCGCTGCGCGAGTCGGGCGGGCTGGCGGTGGCGACGGCGGCGGAACTTCCGGGGGTGGTGGCGGGGCTTCTGGCCGACCCGTCGCGCCGGGCGGCGATGGCGTCGGCGGGGCGGCGCTGCATCGAGTCGCGTCGCGGGGCGACGGCGAGGCACGCCGAACTGCTGCTGAAACTGCTGGGCGTGGCGCCGGTCGGGGCGTGATCGGCGGCTACGATCGGCCGGTTCGGCGGGATGTTCCCAGGAACCTCGGCGCGCCGGCGGAGGCCGCGTCGGGGTTCGTGGTGTTTGGTTCGGCGCACCGGGCGTTGCCGGCGCGCCCGGCAGAGGGGATCGATTGACCGTGATCGAGGACGTAGCTCAGTTGGTAGAGCAGCGGACTTTTAATCCGCGGGTCCTGGGTTCGAGTCCCAGCGTCCTCATTGGGCGGCGCGCGGGCGTGCGTGCCGGGGGTGGCGCGTGAGCGGGGCGCTGGCCGAGCACCCGGTGCTGACGCACGTGCTGCACGCGGCGTGGACGCGCGGGCGGCTGCACGTGTGGGCCGAATCGGCCGAGGCGCTGACGCACGGCGCGGCGCGGGCGCAGGCGGGGGGCGTGTGGCCGCTGGCCGCGCCGGCGGCGCAGGTCTTGGCGCTGATCGGCCCCGTGCTGCCGCCCGGTGCGACGACGGGGGAGGGCACGGCCCGCCTGCGGCTGCCGGTGAACGGCGACGTGCCCGCGCCCAGCCCGACGCTGGCGCACGCGCTGGGGCACACGACGCTCGACGATTCGGGCCGGCCGCCGATCCTGGCCGAGTTCGACGTGCCGGGGGTGCAGGTCGGCCCGGCCGAGGCGCCGGCGCTCCTGGAGGCGCTCGACGCGCCGGCCGGCGAATGGTCGGGCCACTGGGCGCCGGGCGCGTCGGTGCGGTTCTACGCCGAAGCGGCGCGCCTGATGCGCTGGCTGCTGGCGCAGCAGCGCTTCGTGCCCACCGTGGTGCAGGAGCCCGACGGGTCGGTCGGCGGGCTGTGGCAGCCCTGGTTCGCCGACGAGGCGACCGTCGAGCGCGTGCGCGCCGTCGCGGCGCTCATGCCCGGCTCGGCCCGGGCGGCCGTCGACGCGCTGGAGCACGAGCCGGGCGCCGTGCTCGAGGATTTCGTCGCCAGGACGGCCGACGCCTTCTGCAGGCGCACGCTCGCGGCCGAGACCATGCTCGACACCATCGAGGGGCGGTCCCCCGCCGAGGATGCGCACGTCGCCTGGCTCAGCGGCCTGCTGGGCGAGCGCGCGGCGCTGCCCGCCGCGGGCGACCAGCGCAGCGAGCTGATCAAGCGCGTGCGTTTCTGGATCGGCGCGCTGGACACGCGTGCCGCCGACAGCGACTGGCGGCTGCTGCTGCGCCTGCACGAGCCGGTGGATCTTTCGGACCTGGGGCCCCTTGGAGTGCCGGGGGCCGACCTGGCGTGGTCGCTGACCTTCCACCTGCAGTCGGTCGAAGCGCCCGACGTCGTGATCGACGCCTCTGACATCTGGCTGCTGCCGACCGACTCGGCCAACGCCGGCGGCAGGCGCGTCGACAAGCCGCAGGAGCTGCTGCTGGGCGAACTGGGGCGAGCCGCGCGCATCTACAGGCCGCTGGAGGAAGCGCTCCGCGGCGCGTCGCCCAGCGAGATCCGCCTGAACACGATCAAGGCCTACGAGTTCCTGCGCGAGCACCGCCCGGTGCTCATGGAGGCCGGTTTCGCCGCCGCGGCCCCGGCGTGGTGGGATTCGCCGCAGTCGCGCCTGGGCGTGCGGCTGCAGATCGACTCTGGGGAGCTGCCCGGAGCGGCGCCGGCCGTCGGCGGCGCGGCGGGCGCGCGGATCGGCCTGGGGACGCTGGTGAAGTACCGCTGGCAGATCTCGCTGGGGGACACGGTGCTGAGCCTGGCCGAGTTCCAGAAGCTGGCGCAGAGCCGCTCGCCGCTGGTGCTGGTGGGCGGGCGGTGGGTGGAGGTACGGCCGGAGGACGTGCAGGCGGCGGCGCGGTTCCTGGCAGAGAACCCCGGCGGCGAGATCGAGGTCGGTCGGGCGATGCGGATGGCCTACGCCGCGGATCTGCGGGAGACCGGCCTGCCGGTGGTGGGCTTCGAGGTGACGGGGTGGCTGCGGAGCGTGCTGGGCGGGGCGGGCGCGGACGCGGCGATGAAGATGCCGATGATCGAGCCGCCGGCGGAGTTCGTGGGTTCGCTGCGGCCGTACCAGGTGCGCGGGCTGAGCTGGCTGGCGTTCCTGGACCGGATCGGGCTGGGGGCGTGCCTGGCCGACGACATGGGCCTGGGCAAGACGGTGCAGTTCCTGGCGCTCCTGCTGCACGAGCGGGAGCGCGCGGCGCAGGCGGGCGGCGGCCGGCCGTGCCCGACGCTGCTGGTGGTGCCGATGTCGGTGGTGGGCAACTGGGTGCGCGAGGCGGCGCGGTTCGCCCCGTCGCTGCGGGTGCTGGTGCACCACGGATCGGAGCGGCGCGTCGGCCGGGCGCTGTTCGACGCGGCGATGGGCAGCGACCTGGTGGTGACGACGTACGCGCTGGCGCACCGGGACCGCGAGCACCTGGCGCCGGTGCCGTGGGCGCGGATCGCGCTGGACGAGGCGCAGAACATCAAGAACGCCGGCACGAAGCAGGCGCTGGCGATCCGGTCGCTGGACGCGCCGCGGCGGGTGACGCTGACGGGCACGCCGGTGGAGAACCGCCTGGGCGAACTGTGGTCGATCCTGGACTTCCTGAACCCAGGGCTGCTGGGCTCGGCGCACGAGTTCCGCACGAGGTTCGCCCTGCCGATCGAGCGGTACCGCGACCAGCCGCGGGCCAAGGCCCTGCGCAGCCTGGTGCAGCCGTTCGTGCTCCGCCGGCTCAAGACCGACCCGGGCGTCATCACCGACCTGCCCGAGAAGGTCGAGACCCGCGAGTACTGCTATCTCACGCCGGAACAGGCGAGCCTGTACGAGGCGACGGTCAAGCAGATGCTCAGCCACGCCGAGCACAGCGAGGGCATCCAGCGCCGCGGCGTGATCCTGGCCGGGCTGGTGCGGCTCAAGCAGATCTGCAACCACCCGCATCTGTTCCTGAAGGACCGCGACACGCCGATCGACCCCGACGCCGGCGGCGAGCACGATCCTGCGATCGAAGCGGGCGTGCAGCCGGCCAACCGCTCGGGCAAGTGCGTGCGCCTGATCGAGATGCTCGAGGAGGTGCTGGCGGCCGGGGGCCAGGCGCTGGTGTTCACGCAGTTCCGCTCGATGGGCGCGATCCTGGCGCCGATGCTCCGCCACGCGCTGGACCGCGAAGTGCTGTTCCTGCACGGCGGCACCACGGCCAAGGAGCGCGACGCGATGGTGCAGGCGTTCCAGAAGGGCGACGGCTCGCGCCCCATCTTCCTGTTGTCGCTGAAGGCCGGCGGCGTGGGTCTCAACCTCACCGGGGCCAACCACGTCTTCCACTTCGACCGCTGGTGGAACCCCGCCGTCGAAAGCCAGGCCACCGACCGGGCCTACCGCATCGGCCAGACGCGCACCGTGCAGGTGCACAAGTTCATCGTCTCCGGCACGCTGGAGGAGCGCATCGACCAGATGATCGAGCAGAAGACCGCGCTGCTGGAGCACGTCATCGGCTCCGGCGAGAGCTGGCTGACCGAGATGAGCCTGGCCCAGCTTCGCGACGTGCTCACGCTGCGGCCGGGCTCCGTGGAGACCGAGCCGGCCGATGCCCCCGAGCCGACGGGAGCCGCGCCCGCGGCGGGGGGCGTCCCGTGAGCCGCCACCGCCCCGACCGCCGCTCGTACGACTCGGTGCCCGAGCACCTGCGGCCCGCGCCGCGCCCTGACCAGCCGCCGCCGCCCGCGCCGCACCGCTCGCTGCCGCCCCGCCCCCAGCCGACCATGCACCCGCGCAAGGTGCGCTTCGGCGTGAAGCTCACGTCGCGCGAGGGGCCGGTGTCCGCGGCCTGGTCGGCCCAGCGCTGGATGCGCCTGGTCGAGGACCTGGCGCCCGGCGACAACCTGGCCGAGGGGCTGGTCTACGCGCGCCTGGGACAGACCCGGGCGCTGGAGGTCCGCGCCGGCCACGTCGCGGCCAAGGTCCAGGGCCGAATGCCCCAGCCCTGGAGCGTCGACATCCGACTGCCGGTCTTCACCCACGAGCAGTGGGACCGCATCGTCGAGGCGCTCACCCACGACGCCCGCTTCATGGCCGGGCTCCTGGCGGGCGAGGTGCCCGCCAACATCGAGGACGTCTTTGCCCCGCTGCGGCTCCGGCTCTTCCCGCAGGAGGAGCAGGATCTGGCCGTCCGCTGCACCTGCGGCCACCGCGAACAGTCCGGAAGCGGCTGGTGCAAGCACGTCTGCTGCGCCATGGCCCTGGTCGCCGAGCGCCTCGCGGGCGACACGTTTCTGATCTTCCAGCTGCGCGGCCTGGGGCGCGAGGACCTTCTCGAACGGCTCCGTCAGAAGCGCGCCCTGGCCACCAGCGCCCGCGCCGGCGTCGCCGGCGAGCGCCTCGTGCCGGCGTACAGCCCACGCCTGCCGGGGCTCACGCCCGAGTGCTTCCCGCAGCTCGACCAGTCGCTGGCCGACTTCTGGAGCGCGCCCGCCGGCGCCGCCCCGCCGGACCTGGCGTTGGCCCCGCCGGAAGTCAGCCACCCGCTGCTGCGCCGGCTCGGGCCCAGCCCCTTCGCCGGAGCCAAGTTCCCGCTCGTGGGGCTGCTGGCCACCTGCTACGACGTCATCAGCGCTGCGGCCCTCCGCGACGCCGCCCCGCCGGAGCCGCCCACGTCGGAACCGGGGTCGGACCGCGATGCGCCGGAGGTTCCGAAAACGCAGGCGTGATCGGACCTTTGGCGGCGCCATCCCCGGAACAGGCAGTTCAGCCGGTGCGGTTTTTGATCAACCTTGATCCGCCGGGGCTTGCCATCCGCCTGTTGGATGCCACACTCTTGGACGAGGGGGGACGGGACGATCGTCGGTCGGTCGTGGCCCCGCTGGTCGAGACAGAGATCACGGACGAGTGAGAGGTGCCGGTCGTGTCGATTCGAGCTGTTTCCCGAGGACGACTGTTCCGCCTGATGCTGCTGGCGACGGCGACGACGTTCGCTGGCGCGGCGATCGGTTTCGCCGAGCCGGCCCATCGGTCGACCGGCGAAGCGACGGCGGATTCCGCCGAGCATCAGGACCGGCAGCCGGCCCGCGGCACGGTGGTGCCCGGCCCGGGGTCGATCGGGCTGGTGGTGCTGGCCGGAGGGTGCCTGCTCTACGGGCGCAAGCGGCGGGATTGATGCGGCCGCGCGGGCGGGTTCTGCCCCCCGTCCGATCATGAACCAAACAGCGTGGCGCGACGGGCCGGCGCTGGCCCCGCGGGGGCGGTGGACCTATCGTTGACGCGTTGGAGCCGGCGACGACGGACGCCCGAGGGATCGGGCCGAGGCGTCGCCAGGGGCCCTGCCGTTTCGCGGCTTTTTCAGGGTTCCGCTCCTGCTCCGCCGGCGCGTGCCGACGGGGCCAAGCCGCGGCTTCCGTGCCTGCCCCTGGGCGAGCCGGACCGCCGCCGGTGGTCCGCAGTCCAGGCCGGCGCGTCCCGAGGGGCGTGCCCGCCGCAGCAGCATGGAGTCAGCGTCGCGCCCTGAGACACGCTCACTGGCCGATGGTGTAACGGTAGCACAGCAGATTTTGGTTCTGCTTGTCTTGGTTCGAATCCAAGTCGGCCAGCTTCCCTTGACGGCTGGTCAGCGCCAGCGCCACCGCGTGAGCACGCATCAGCAGCGCCCGCCCCGGGCATGAAGCACGAACCGCCGATCGCGATCATCCTGGCCGCGGGCAAGGGCACGCGCATGCGCAGCGACCTGCCGAAGGTGCTGCACCCGGTGGGTGGTCGGCCGATGGTGGCGGCGGTGGTGGACGCGTGCCGGGCGGCGGGGTGCCGGCGGGTGATCCTGGTGGTGGGGTACAAGCAGGAGTTGGTGCGCGAGGCGTTCGCGGGCGACGGCGGGGTGGAGTTCGCGGTGCAGGCCGAGCAGATGGGCACGGGGCACGCGGTGCAGTGCGCAGCGCACCTGCTGAAGGACGAGTCGGCGGCGCCGGGGCGCGACGTGTTCGTGCTGGCGGGCGACGGGCCCCTGATCCGGGCGCGGACGCTCAAGACGCTGCTGGCCAAGCACCGGATGGCCGACGCGGCGGCGACGCTGGCGACGAGCGTGATCGAGGACCCGACGGGGTACGGGCGGATCGTGCGCGACCGGCGCGGGCGGTTCGAGGGGATCGTGGAGCACAAGCAGTGCACGCCGGAGCAGCTGGCGATCCGCGAGGTGAACCCGTCGTACTACTGCTTCGACTGCCACGAGCTGTTCGACGCGCTGAAGCGCGTCGAGCGGAACCCGGCCAGCGGCGAGTACTACATCACCGACGTGCCGTCGATCATGATGCGCCAGAGCGAGCTGGTGGAGGTGATCGACGCGGTGCCGCCGGAGGACGTGCTGTCGATCAACACGCCCGAGCAGCTCGCCGAGGTCGACGCGATCTACCGCGCCCGCGGGGGAGCCGAACCGGTCGAGGAGGCCCTGCCATGAGCGTCGAGAACAACTACGCGCTGAAGGTCTTCTCCGGCCGCATCAGCCAGGCGCTGACGCAGCGGATCTGCGCCCGGCTGAACATGCCGATGGGCCAGGCCCGGATCGAGTCGTTCCCCGACAGCGAGACCATCGTCAAGCTCGAGGACGACGTGCGCGGGCGCGACTGCTTCGTGGTGCTCTCGACCGGCTCGCCGGTCAACGAGAACCTGATGGAGCTGCTCATCTTCATCGACTGCCTGAAGCGCGCCAGCGCCCGGCGCGTCACGGCGGTGGTGCCCTACTTCGGCTACGCCCGCCAGGACCGCAAGGACGAGGGGCGCGTGCCGATCACGGCCAAGCTCGTGGCGAACCTGATCACCGCCGCCGCCGCCGACCGGGTGCTGGCCGTGGACCTGCACGCGGCGCAGATCCAGGGCTTCTTCGACATCCAGGTGGACCACCTGACGGCCAGCCCGGTGTTCGTGGACTACTTCCTGTCGCGGCGCGACCAGCTGGGCGACCTGTGCCTGCTGAGCCCGGACCTGGGCAACGTGAAGGTGGCCGAGAGCTTCGCGCTGCTGCTGGGCGGCGACCTGGCGATCATCAACAAGCGGCGCATCAGCGGCAGCGAGGTCGTGACCGACAACATCATCGGCAACGTCAAGGGCAAGACGGTGCTGATGGTCGACGACATGGTCTCGACCGGCGGCACGCTGTGCGAGGCGGCCGACCTGGCCGTGCGCTGCGGCGCCAAGCAGATCATCGCCGCCGCGACGCACCCGGTGCTGGCCGGCAAGGCCGTCGAGCGGCTGTGCAGGAGCCCGATCAGCCAGCTGGTGGTGACCGACACCATCCCGTTGAACGAGAACGTGGGCCCGCTGATGCCCAAGATCGAAGTGCTGTCGGTCGGCGACCTGCTGGGCGACGCCATCGACCGCATCCACCGCAACCTGTCCATCAGCGCCCTGTTCAAGCGCACCGCCGGGGTGAAGCGCTAGGCGCCGAGATCGAACCGAGCCCGGAACGAACCAGAAACACACACGCACACGCACACGCACCAGAGAGGAATCG
>JAEUIX010000257.1 GCA_016794945.1 Phycisphaerae bacterium | reverse complement strand
TTGCGCTCTGCCGGTTCAGCGACACGCTGCTGCTGCTCCGCGCGGCAGAATTGGGCCTCGCTCCGTGGTCCGTGGTGCTGCTCTACGCCCTGAGCAACTGCCTCTACGCAGCACTGGCATACCCCGCCGGGGCGCTGAGCGATCGCTACGGCCGCTGGCCCATCCTCGCGGCTGGGTTCGCCGCGTACCTCGGCGCGTGCGTGCTCATGGCCCTCGCCCCACACGGTTCGGTCCTGGCCCCGTTCGGCGCCATGTCCTTGCTCGGGATCCACCTGGCGCTGACCGATGGCGTCGCCAAGGCTCTCGTCGCCGACGCGGCTCCGGTCGCACGTCGAGGCCGCGCCCTGGGCGTGTACCACGCGGTAACGGGACTCTGCGCTCTGGCATCGAGCGTCGGCGTCGGCCTCCTCTGGGACCGATTCGGCGCGCCCACGGCGTTCCTGTGCGCCGTCGGCATCGGCGTTCTGGCGCTGGCGGCTCTGCCCGTCGCCGCCCGGGCCCGACGCCCGATCGCCTGAAACCGCAGATCACCGCACCAAACCTGCAAAGACCGTCCCCCGCCGCGACATCTGGTCATGGGCGACCCGCGCACGCGCCGGGGCCCGACCGGAGTCGCATCCAGGGAGATCGTGCATGCTTCGTTCACCATCCGTTCCGCTCGCCGCGCTGGCGACGCTCTGCTCGGCGTCAGCCGCCACGGCAGCGCTGGTAGGTTCGGCCTCGCTCACCGCCAACCCTCTCGGCGGAGGCCAGTTCGGCTACACCGCCACCGTCAGCAACACCGGCACCACCACCATCGGGACCTTCTGGTTCGCCTGGATCCCGGGCCAGAACTACCTCCCCGTGCTCCCCACCAACATCACCTCGCCCGCCGGCTGGACCGCGACCATCGTCGGCGGCTCCGGCGCCGCCAGCATCCGCTGGGCGGCAAGCAGCGCCGCCTCCTTCATCAACCCCGGCGCTTCACTCGGCGGATTCGGCTTCAACGCGTTCATCACGCCCCAGGCCATGGACGGTTTCGCCCAGAACTTCCCCACCCAGCGCATGGCCACTTCCTTCTTCTACTCCGCCGGACCCTTCAGCGACTCCGGCTTCCAGTTCATCGCCTCGGTCGTTCCATCCCCCGCGGGCGCCGCGGCGGTCGGCCTGCTCCTGCCCGCGGCGTGCCTCCGCCGCCGCCGGCACTGACCCCTCTCAGGGGCGATCGACCCCTTTCTTCCTCCCCGCGCCGAGCCCAGCGGCTCATCGCGGGTTTCCGTGAAGCTCCCGGCCGGATCGAACCCGCGCCCGCAAGGCCAAGCCGCACACGCCTGCGCGCTGGCCGCCGACCGCGCTCCCGGCAGCGCGCCGGCCAACGATCCGCCCGTGCCCAGACCCGCCCAGCAAGCCGCCACCGCCGCGCCGACAGCCGAGCACGATTTCGCAACCCTGCTCCAGGCAGCCCGCCCCCGGCTCTGGCTCGTCGCCCGGGCCATCCTCTCCAACGACGCCGACGCCGAGGACTGCCTTCAGGACGCCGCCATCATCGGCCTCACCAAGCACAACGCCGGCGAGTTCACCCCCGGCACCAACTTCGAGGCCTGGATGGGCCAGATCACCCGATACGCCGCTCTCAACGCCCTGCGAAAGCGCCGCCCCCACGGGCGCCGCGACGACCCCGCCTCGCGCCCCCCGCCGCCCGACGCCGACCGTGCCGACCCGCTCCGCGACGCCCTGGCCCGCCTCGACGAGACCGCCCGCCTCTGCCTGGTGCTCCGCATCGTCGGCGGCCTGCCCTACGCCGCGATCTCCGCCATCGCCGGAATACCGGAAGGCACCGCCGCCAGCCACGTTCACCGAAGCCAGCGCGCGCTGCGCGGCTGGCTCGCGACCGCTCGATCGCAAGGGGACCTCTCGTGAACACCCACCGACCCGACGACTGGCTCGACCTCAACCTCGAGGCCTTTCTCGACGGCCTCCTTCCGCCGGACCAGCACGCCGAGTTCCTCCGCCTCGCCGAGCGCAGGCCCGACATCCTTCAGCACATCGCCGATCAACGCCAACTCGCCGACAGCCTGCGCGCCGTCTACCGGCAGCCGGCAATTGCACCCGGCCCGCAACCCCTGCCCGCACCGCCTCAGGCCCGATCCTCCATCCTCCGCAGACTTCTCCCCCTCGCCGCGGCCGCCGCCGTCGCGCTGGTCGCCATCCTCTCACTGCGCCCCGGTGCGCCCGCTGCGAACCAACCCCTCTACGCCGAGTACCAGCGACAGGCCGACCGCGGCTTCATCCCCGACGAAGTGTGCACTTCCGACGAGGCGTTCGCGGACTGGACCCGCCAGGCCTTCGGACACGCGCTGGTGCCGCAGAACTCCGCCGGCCAGCCGGCCGTCCAGATCGTCGGCTGGTGCAATCGCCCCATCTTCTCCGTCTACACCGGCGTGCTGCTCGCCCGCAGCGACGGCCGCGGCATCGTGGTCCTGATCGACAAGGCCGCGGCGCCCCACCAGCCGCCGCACGACTCGGCCCGCGGCCCGCAGCACGTGTTCACCCGCACCGTCGGCGGTCTGCACCTCTACGAGGTCTCTCCCTTCCCCGAGGCGCGGGTCATCGGCCGCATCGTCTCGGCCCAGTAGCGTCGCGCGCATCACCGCATCAGCGCATCGACCGGCATCACCGCGTGCACCCCGACCGCGGGGTTCACCACCTGCGTCACCCGCAGCGACGCCCGCACGCTCGCCAGCGAGATCGCCGCGGCACGTCCGAGCCCCGTCAATTCCTCGACCAGGTCCGCCATGCCCGCCGTCGCGATCCGCGCCGCTTCGTCCAGCGTCGGGCCGCACCCGATCGTCACCCACCCCGCCGGCGTCAGCGCCCGGGGCCAGGCCAGCCGCACGCCCTTGTGCAGCAGCAGCCGCAGCCGCGCCGAGTCCATCATGCACTCGATCGCCGTCCCCGCCACCTCGCCGTCGCCCTGCGCCGCGTGCCCATCCCCCACCGACAGCAGCCCGCCGGAAACGTGCACCGGCAGGAACAGGCGCGATCCGGCCACCAGCTCCCGGCAGTCCATGTTGCCCCCGCACGCCCGCGCCGTCCAGCCGTCCGCACGCTCCAGCGCCGGCGCCAGCCCGATCGTCCCGAAGAACGGCCGCACCTCCACGCTCCAGCCGCCGTCGCTCCGCGCCTTCGCCCGATCATCGCTCAACCGCCAGCGCGTCAGCGACAGCGGCTCGCCGCCGACCCCTACCGCCGTGTTGAACTTCGCCGTCGCCATGCCCGCCCCCGCGTACGTCCACCCCCACGCCGACGGCCGCAGCGCTTCAATCACCACCTCGATCACGTCCCCCGCTTCCGCCCCGCGCACCGCCACCGGCCCGCACAGGCAGGGCCCCGGCTCCCGGGGCTCCACCTTCCGCCTCGGAGCCTCGACCGACGTGGGCGGCTCCAGCCCCCACGATACGTCCGGGATTCCCTCGTAGCACACCGCGTCGCCCGGCTCAACGGTCAGCACCGGTCGCGCCGCGCTCGACCACGCGCCGTGCAGCGCCGATCCTTCCGCCCGCAGCCGATGCTCCATCGCCCGCTCAGCCTCCCGCGCTGCCTTCACCCCCCGGCAGCGTCATGCTCCACGGGTCCAGGTACGCGTCGATGTCCGCTCGGGTGATCGGCTTGCCCGCGTTGTCCGGCTGGCCCACGACCGTCTCGTACGCCAGCTCGCGCACCGTCTTGCCCTGCTTGAACGCCTCCTTCGCCAGCGCCGCCGACTTGTCGTACCCGATCACCGGCACCAGGCTCGTGCACATCGCCAGCGACCCTTCGATCAGGGCCTTGCACCGCGCCTCGTCCGGCTTCAGCCCCTCCAGCAGGTTCGCCGTGAACATGTCGCACCCGCGCGCCAGCAACTGGATCGACTCCAGCAGGTTGTCCGCGATCAGCGGCATCGCCACGTTCAGGTCCAGCGTGCTGTTCAGCCCGCCCAGGTTCCCGTACGTCACCGCGGCATCGTTCCCGATCACCTGCCCGCACACCATGATCAGGCTCTCGGCGATCACCGGGTTCACCTTCCCCGGCATGATGCTCGAGCCAGGCTGCACCGCCGGGATGACCAGCTCGCCGATCCCGCACCGCGGGCCCATGCCCATCAGCCGGATGTCCGCCGCGATCTTCGTCAGGCTCGTCGCCAGCGTCTTGAGGTGCCCCGACGCCTCCACGCACGCGTCCTTGGCGTGCTGCGCCTCGAAGTGGTTCTCCGCCGGGCTGAACCGCACCCGCGTCGCCGCCTCCAGCTCGTCGCACACCAGCTCGTCGAAGTCCTCGTGCGTGTTGATCCCCGTCCCCACCGCCGTGCCGCCGATCGGCAGCTCGCTGAGCGTCTCGACCGCCCGCGCCAGCCGCTGACGCGCGTGCCCGATCTGCGCCGCGTACCCGCCGAACTCCTGCCCCAGGCGGATCGGCGTCGCGTCCTGCAGGTGCGTCCGCCCGATCTTCACGATCTTGTCCCACGCCTTGGCCTGCGCCTTGAGCCGCTTGTGCATCCGGTCCAGCGCCGGCTGCAGCTCCCGCACGATCGCCAGCACGCACGCCACGTGCAGCGCCGTCGGGAACGTGTCGTTGCTCGACTGCCCCATGTTCACGTGGTCGTTCGGGTGCACGCCCCCCGCCTTGAGATACGCCGGGTCCTTGCTCGAGCCGATCGGCTTGCCCCTCGACAGGCACACGAGGTTCGCCACGACCTCGTTCACGTTCATGTTCGTGCTCGTGCCCGAGCCCGTCTGGAACACATCGATCGGAAAGTGCTTCCGCCACCCCCCGTGCTCTTCCAGCCCCCCTTCGATCTGCCGGCACGCCGACACGATCGCCCGGGTCCGCCCCTCGTCCAGCCGCCCCAGCCCGTTGTTCACACGCGCGCAGCACGCCTTGAGCACCGCGTACGCCCGGATCACCTCGAACGGCACCGGCCGCCCCGACACCGGGAAATTCAGCACCGCGCGCTGCGTGCTCGCCCCGTACAGCACCTCCGCCGGCACCGTCATCTCCCCCATCGTGTCCGTCTCAACCCGCGTGGGCCCCGCGGCCGCTGCCGGCTTGCCCGGCGTCCTGGTGGCTGGCATGGTCCGTTCCTTCCAAGGCTCGACCCGGACTCCGACGCCCGCGCGCCGGCTCCCGGCCGCCCCACAATACGCCCCGCCCGCTCCGACCGACCGCCCGCCTCAGCCCTTCGGCAGGTACCGCGCGATCCGCGCCAGGAGGTCCGGCTTGGTGATCGGCTTGCTGATGAAGTCGTCCGCCCCCACTTCCTCCGCCCGTTCCTGGTCCGACACTTCCGTCAGCGCCGTCACCATCACGATCGGGATCCCGCGCGTTGCCGCGTCCGACTTCAGCCGCTTGCACAGCTGGTACCCGCTCATCCGCGGCATCATAACGTCCAGCAGGATCAGGTCCGGCTTGTGCGCCTCCAGGCAGCGCAGCGCTTCCAGCCCATCCCGCGCGGTCATGATCGTGCCCCGAACCTCCTCCAGGTAGGCCTGGAGGAGCTCGAGGTTGGCCTCGTTATCGTCCACGAGCAGGATCAGCGGCCTGGGAGGGGACTGGATCACGCCACGATGCTAGCAAACGCTCCGGCACCGGGGCCAGCCCTCCCCGAGAATCCCCTAGTTCTCCCGACGCGAACTGCTGTTCCGCGGGCCGCGATCTGTTCGCCTGAAGCGGCCGGCAACCACCGACCGATACCATGGTCTCACTACAGGTTTCACCGGACAGGGAGCGACGGATGCGGTCAATTCTCGGACGCGCTGGCACGGTCGCGGCGATGGTCACGGCGCTGACGCTCAGCGCCGCTTCCTCCATCGCCCAGTCCCTCGAGCGTGAGATCCAGTCGGTGCTCTCCCAGGCCCGCCTGGGCTCGGCCCAGGTGGGCGTCAGCGTTCAGGACGCGGGCACCGGCGAGCCGCTGGCCTCGATCAACGAGCGCGCCGCGCTGGCCCCGGCCAGCAATCTCAAGCTGCTCACCAGCGGCACCGCGCTGCTGGTCCTCGGCAAGGACTTCGAGTTCCGCACCCGCATCGTCCGCGACGGCGACCGCCTGGTCATCGTCGGATCGGGCGACCCCGCGCTGGCCGATCCCAAGCTGCTCGCCAAGATGGGCCTCACCCTCGAGCAGTTCCTCGACCGCATCGCCGCCAGCATCAGGGACTCCGGCGTGACCGGCGTCCGCGAGATCGTCGTCGACGACCGCGTCTTCGACCGAGACACGATCCACGCCTCCTGGCCGAAGAACCAGCTCAACCTCTGGTACTGCGCGCCGGTCACCGGGCTCAACTTCCACACCAACGTGCTCGAGATCTACCCCTCAGCCGGCCAGCGCGCCGGCAACGCCCCGACCGTCCGCACCGTCCCGTCGGCCCGCTGGATCGAACTGGTCAACCGCGCCCGCACCGTCGCCGCCGGCTCCACCAGCCTCTGGGCCGCCCAGGAACCCGGCGCCGAGTTCCGGTTCACGCTCTACGGCGAACTCCGCGCCGCCCCGGAAGAGCCCATCGAGGTCACCGTCCGCGAGCCCGGCCTGCTGCTGGCGCGCCTGCTGGCCGACCGCGTGGGCAGGCTCGGCCTGGGTATCGCCGGCGCAACGCCCACCGTCCGTCCCGCAGCCGACGGCGAGGCCGCGCCCGCCGGCCCCACCGTGGCCCTCGTGCGAACGCCCATCTCCGAGATCCTCGAACGCTGCAACACCGACAGCCAGAACCTCTACGCCGAGGCCCTGCTCAAGCGCCTCGGCAACGTCGTGACCGGCCAGCCCGGAAGCTGGAGCAACGGCAGCACCGTCGTCCGCATGCAGATCAACGAGAAGCTCGGCCCAGAGGCCGGCGACCTCGTCATGACCGACGGCAGCGGCCTGGCCCGCGACAACCGCGTCACCCCGGTCATGCTCGCCAGTTGGCTCGGCATCCTCTACCGCGATCCCAACCTCTCGCCCCTGTTCGTCAGGAGCATGGCCTCCTCCGCCGAAGGCCGCCTCCGCCAGCGCTTCAAGGACAAGAAGCTCACCAACGAAGTCCACGCCAAGACCGGCTTCATCCGCGGCGTGCTCTGCCTCTCCGGCTATGTGGTCAACCCCTCCACGGGCCGGGCCGCAGCGTTCAGCATCCTCGTCAACAACTTCCCCGACAACGTCCCCGCCTCGCGCGTGAAGGAATTCCACGACGAGGTCGTCTTCGCCGTCGACCGCTGGCTCAGCCGCCAGCCCGCGCTCCAGGCCACCGTCCCCGCGCTCGGCGGCTGACCCGCCCTCCCCGCAGGACCCCGCCCGGTCAAAACGACACCGCCCCGGCCGTTCGACCGGGGCGGTGGTGCGTACTCGATCTTCATCGAAGCCGCCGTCGGCCGGTCAGATCATGGCCTTGAGGGCCTTGAGCGGACGGATCCGCAGCTGCGTGCTGGCGGGCTTGGCCTTGACCTCCATCATCTCGCCCGGCTTGAACGGGTTCGGCTTGGTGGTGGCCTTGGTGGCGGGCTTGTACTTGGCGACGACCTTCATCATGCCCGGCACGACGAAGACCTTCGGCT
>JAEUIX010000255.1 GCA_016794945.1 Phycisphaerae bacterium | reverse complement strand
GACGCCGGCGACCTCGCGGCGTTCGGCCTGGGAATCGCCCGGCAGAACAACCCGCGCGGCGAGTACGACGTGGTCGTTCGGGCGCTCACGCACGCCCTGGCCACGCCGAACCCCGTGCGCACGCGCTTCGTGCACTGGACGCAGAACCACTTCTCCACCTGGATCCGCAAGCCCGAGCCGGACCGCAAGTGGGCCGAGCACGTGGCGTTCTGGCGGGTCGGCGCGGCCCCGTTCCGCGACCTGCTGATGACCAGCGCCACCAGCCCGGCGATGCTCTACTACCTCGACCAGACACGCTCGTTCGCCGGGCGGCACAACGAGAACTACGCGCGCGAGATCATGGAGCTGCACACCCTGGGCGTCAAGGGCGGCTACACCCAGGAGGACGTGACCAACCTCTCGAAACTCATGACGGGCTGGACGGCCATGGTCGTGGGCGACGGATACGGCGCCAGCGAGCGGGAGGTCCGCCGCATGGAGTGGCGCTACGACCCGCGGCTCAACGACCCCAAGGGCATCACCGTGCTCGGCGTTGCGTACCCCGACGCCAAGCCGGAGGAGCGTTTCGACCGAGTGCTGGCGGCGTTGGAATCGCTGGTGGCGCACCCGTCGACTGCGCGCCAGGTCTGCCTCGAGCTGTGCGAGGCCTATGTCGCCAAGCCGGCGCCCGAGTCTCTGGTGAACGATCTCGCGGAGGTCTACGACAGGACCTACGGAGACATGGCGCAGATCCTGGTCGCGATGTCGCAGCACCCCGAGTTCTGGAAGGCAGTCGCCGCGCCTCGCCTGGCCCACCCCTTGGAGTGGTCGCTGCGGCTGTTCCGAACCGGTCCGGACCCGGCAGGCAACGCGGGCGCGATCAACGGCTTCCTGCGGCGCGCCCGGGCGGGGCTGTTCGACTGCTCAACCCCGGACGGTTACACCGATATCGACGCGGCGTGGGTCGACAGCAATGCGATGATCCAGCGGTGGAAGTTGTGCCGAGAGGCACAATGGTCGCTCGCCGGCGCCACCCCGCCCGGCCTGCGCTACCCCGGCGACAAGACGCCGGACGGCTGGGACCAGAAGATCGTCGACGTGCTGGCGGTGCGTTTGACCGGCCGCACGCTGGGCGATCGCACGAACGAAGCCGCCCTGAAGATTGTCCGTGAAACGACCGGAACCCCCGATGAGCGGCTGCGCGAGGCGGCCGTGTTCATCGCTCAAAGCCCCGAGGGCAATCTCCGCTGAACCGCCCGCCACGCCCGAGCCCCATTGCACCGCCCCTGATTGCCCAGTCCGCCCGCAGCGCCTCACGACCCGGAGCGACTCATGAACGTCACTCGCCGCTTCTTCCTGCAATCCACAGGCGCCCTGGCCCTGTACATGGGCGTCAGCCCGCTGACGCTGCTGGGGGCCAACGGCCGACCGCTGGGCACGCGGACGGTCAAGAAGGGCAAGACGCTGGTGGTCATCTTCCTCCGGGGCGGCGCCGACGGGCTGAATCTCGTGGTGCCGCACGGCGACGGGGCATACGCGAAGATGCGGCCCTCGATCGCCGTGCCCGGGCCGGCCGCCAGGGCCGAGGGAAGGGCCATCGATCTGGACGGCTTCTTCGGACTCCACCCGCGCCTCGCGCCGCTGGTGCCGCTGTTCGAGTCGGGCATGGCCGTCGCGGCCCACGCCGTGGGCTACGACAAGAACACGCGGTCGCACTTCGAGGAGCAGGACACGTGGGAAACCGGCATGACCGGTAACACGATCCACTCCGACGGCTGGCTGAACCGCCACCTGGCCACCAGCCAGGGGCACGGCCAGATTCGCGCCGTGTCGATCGGCGATGCGCTGCCCCGGATCCTCCACGGCAAGGCCCCCGCCTTCGCCATCCGCGGGCTCGACGACCTGACCGTCCCGACCGGAAAGGCATCGACCGAGTCGATCGCCGCGGCGTTGGAGCACGCGTACTGCTGCGGCGCACCCTCGCAGCGTGCCGGCGTTCAGGCCGATGCGACCGACCTGCTCTCGCAGACGGCCGGCACGACGCTCGACGGCATGGAGCAGCTGCGCGAGCTGGCCAAGGCCAAGTACGAGCCGGCGTCGCCCTATCCGCGCAGCGGCCTGGCCGGTCGGCTGATGCAGGTGGCGCGTCTGATCAAGGCCGACGTCGGTCTCGAGGTGGCGGAGCTCGATCTCGGCGGCTGGGACACGCACAACAACCAGGGCAACGGGCAGTTCGGGCCGCTGGCCAACCTGGCGGGGGAACTGGCCGAGGCGGTCGCGGCCTTCACGGCGGACATGGGCGACCGGATGGAGGACGTGCTGCTGGTCACGATCAGCGACTTCGGCCGGACCGCGCACGAGAACGGCACCAACGGCACCGACCACGGCTGGGCGAACTGCCTGTTCGCCGTCGGCGGCGCCGTGCAACGCGCGGGCAAGGCCAATCCCGCGCGCGGGCGCGTCGTGGGCCAGTGGCCGGGCTTGGCGCCGGACCAGCTGCACCAGAAGCGCGACCTGCTGCACACGACCGACTTCCGCGACGTGCTGGGCGAACTGGTCAAGGTCCACCTGGGCAACGACAACATCCAGACCGTGCTGCCGCAGCACCAGTTCAAGCCGGTGGGTCTGGTGGCATGATCACCCACGGCGGGCGGCTAGCGGACGTCGCCGGCGCGGAAGGCGATCGCGCCGATGGCGTAGCCGATGACGCCCATGCCGATCAGCACCGCGAACGGCGTTGCGAGCTCGATCACCGTCAGCCCCCGCCACAACGCCCCTTCCACCACCACCGTCGCCCACTTGAAGGGGCTGACGCCGCTTGCCGTCTTGAGCCAATCGGGCATGAAGAACACGGGGATGGTTCCCCCGCCGATCATCGCGAGCACCAGGATGAGGGCGCGTCCCATTCCCGCCGCGGCGCCCTCGCTGCGGCTCATGCCGGCCAGCAGCATCATCACGCCGACGAAGCCGAATGAACTGATCGCCACCGCGAAGATCATCGCGACGGGCGAGGCGATCCGGACGTTGAACAGCGTTACGGCCACCACCAGCAGCATCACCTGCACCACGACGCACCCGATGTAGCACGCCAGCGCCTTGCCCAGCAGGATCGTCGAACGGGAGAGCGGCGACGTGGTCAGTCGCATCAGCGTGCCGTGGGTGCGCTCGAAGGCCAGCGACAGGCCAAAGGCAGTGACGCAGCCCATGAGCCCCCAGACGATCCCCTGGGGGAAACTGATCGCGTAGGAGTTGTTCGGGCGGTTCGGGTCTGCTTCGAGTTTCGAGACCTGCACGTCAACCGGGCGCCAGGTGAACCCGGCGCCTTCGGCCTTGGCGGGCTCGCCCCCAGCGCCGGCCCGCTGCGACGCCACGAGCCGGTCCAGGGCGGTGAAGAACGTTCCGAAGAGCAGCTTCTGCGGGGCCGGCACTTCGGGCGAGTTGTTGATGCTCACGCGAGCGCGATCGAGCTGGGCCGTCATTTTCGCCGGGTCGTTGAAGAGCCGCCCCATCTGCATGAACGCGATCTCGTTCAACTTGCCGGTGAGCAGCCCCGCCTCGGCGCTGCGCCCGGGGTCGACCACGGCCTCGATCCGCATCGGGGTACCGGAGAACATGCCGCCGGCGCTCTCCTCGAAGCCCTTGGGCACGATCACCATGGCCTGCACCGCCCCTCGCCGAACCTGCCGCTCGCCCTCCTCCCGCGTCGGTGCGGTGGTGACGTGCAGCCCGTCGGCCGCGGCCAGGTCGCCGAGGAACGCCCTGGCGGCCGGCCCTCCGTCGAGATCGACCGTGACGACGTCCATGCGGCCGCCGCCGCCACCGCCGCCGCCGAAGACGGCGCCGAAGAACATGGCCAGCAGGAGGGGAAAAACGAACGTGAAGAAAGCGTTGGCCCGGTCCCGCAGGAGCAGGCGCAGATCCTTCATCGCCAGGGCGACAATGGCGTCCATCAGTCCCGCAGGCTCCTTCCGGTCAGCGTCAGAAAGACGCTCTCGAGGCTCGGCCGCTCGATGCGCACGCCCGAGATCGCCGGGCCCGGGGCATCGGCCGCCAGGGCCCTGCTGATCTCGCGCAGCGGGTCATCGGTCTGGACGTGCTCGACGCGGTCGCCACGCTCCAGCGACACCACGCTGCGGCCGCCGTGCTGTTCCACCAGTTCGTGCACGGTTCCCAGGGCCAGCAAGCGGCCCTGGTCCATGACCGCCACGCGGTCGCACAGCCGCTGGGCTTCTTCCATGTAGTGGGTTGTGTACACCACCGTGCGGCCCTGGGCACGCAGGTCGCGCACCAGTTCGAGGATGTTGTTGCGGCTCTGCGGGTCGACACCGGCCGTGGGCTCGTCCAGCAGCAGCATGGGCGGGTCGTGGAGCATCGCCACCGCGAGGTTCATCCGTCGCTTCATGCCGCCTGAGAACCCGCCCACCCGGTCACGTCGCCGGGGTGACAGGCCGACAGCGCCGAGCACCGCCTGCACGCGGTCCGCCAGGCCGCGCCCCTTCAGGTCGTACAGCCGACCGAAGAACGCGAGGTTCTCCTCGGCGGTCAGCTGGTCGTACAGCGCCAGCGACTGAGGCGCCACACCGATCATCCGTCGCACCTTCCCGTCGGTGGGTGGGCCGTGGCCTTCCAACTCCACCGTGCCGGCGTCGGGCCGGACGAGCCCGATCGCCATCGAGATGGTGGTCGTCTTGCCCGCGCCGTTGGGGCCGAGCAGGCCGAACACCTCGCCGGGGTGCACGCGCAGGCTCAGCCCGTCGACCGCGACGGTCCTGCCGAAGGCCTTGCGTACGTCGCGCATGTGCAGCATCGTTCGGAAAGATAATCGGATTCGCCCCCGCCTGCTTTCGCCGGGGTCCCCCGGCGGCTCACGCCGGCAGCGCCGCCAGCGCCCGCTC
>JAEUIX010000200.1 GCA_016794945.1 Phycisphaerae bacterium | reverse complement strand
TGACGTCGGTGTGGCAGCGCAGGCGCACGAAGCACGTTTCGCGGATCAGCAGCGTGCCGGTGGGTTCAACTTCGCCGGCGACCGTACGGCCGGCGTCGTCGGGCCCGTCGGCCGAGAGGGGACGTGCGAAGGCGAGCGTCGCGTCGATATCGCCGAAGCCCAGCAGCCAGGCGCCCGGCGATCCGTTCAACGTGAACGGCTGCATGCCGGGCACCACGCCCTCGGCCATGTCGGCGCGGACCAGCATCCAATCGAGTTTCGCCGTGTCCAGGTCCTCGCCCCGCACGGCCGCGGCCGCACGCGCGCGGGCCCACCCCTGGGCGACTTCGTCGGCGCGGTCGGGGGGCGCGGGGCCGTCGGCGCTGCCGGCGATGATGGTGTAGCCGGCGATGCCGGGGCCGGAGGGGGTGATCGAGGCGGGCGTGCCGGGCTTGGGGAAATCGCGCCCGAAGACCAGGATCCGCCGGTCGCGAGGGGCCTGGAGTTTCTTGCCGGGCGAGACCTGCCAGCCGGGGCCGAACGGGTACGGGAATTCCGGTCCGTAGGGAGCGATTCGGAACTGGTCGGCGATGACCAGCGCGCCGATGACGGTGATCTTGGCGCGGGTCCAGCGCTCGGCGCCGCGCCGCTCGCCGATGGCGTCGGGCCCGGGCATGTCGGTGTAGGCCCCGATGCGCCCGCCGCCGTTGCGATCGCGCCGCGTGACGGCGTCGGCGCGATACCACCACTGGCCGTCGAGCCGATCGGGACCGTCGAAACTCAGCAGCAGTTCGACGGTGTCGAGGTCGGCCACGCCGCGCGGACGGATCGGGACCGAGGCTCGGTGGGGGCCGATGGTGATGGCGGCTCGGGTGGCGTTGTCGGCCGACTCCAGGCGGGGCAGGCCCTGGGGGACGTCGGCGCGGACATCCGAAGCGGTTGGCGATCGACCGGCGAGCCGAAGGCGCACGCGCCCCGCGTCGAGCGTCAGGTGCGTGGCGCGAAGCGTGCGGGTTGCGCCGGTGCGAGGGTCGTTCAATCGCACCGTGAGCGAGTTGTCGGCGGTCTGCACGAGCGCCGTTCCCGCGACCGTCGATCCGAAGCCGGCATCGTCGTACTCCACGTTCCACTGCCCGGCCAGCCGGGAGACGAGCGTCGGATCGATGCTCGGCGCCGCTTCCGGGCCCCCATCCGGGCCGCCGTTGGGCTGGGGGCGTGCGGCGGTGAGCGTCGGCAGCGCCAGGATCGCCAAGACCGCCCAGCGGGCGATGCGGGACGGCCATTGCGGAGCGGTTGGGCGTGCGGGGCGCATGGTGCCGGGTCCGTTTCAGCGCGGCGGCGCGGGCGGAGGAAGAGTGTCGGGGTTGGACGGCGCCGCCCGCGGGAGGATCATGGTCGGCGTCAGCGGCGCATCGACGAGGCGGTCCAGGTCCGGGAAGCGGCGGCGGACGAGTTCGGGGTCGATCAGCACGCGTTCGAATCGGCGCGCCGCGCGATCGCAGCGGATGTAGCGACCCTTGTACTCCAGCATCTTCACCATGAATGCCCCTGCGTCGGGCAGCAGTTGCACGCCGCGCTGCAGCGCGGTGGCCGCGCCAGGCGCGATGGCGGACTCGGCGAGGCTCAGCAGCCCGACGCTGCGGTGCAGGGGAGCGGTCTGGATGAGCGGGACGAGGCGCTCGAGCGCGGGGTCGGCGGACCAGTTGGCGATGGGGGCCAGTCGCTCGGGCGCGATGACGAGCGCCTCCCAGCGGCCGTCCGGCCCGGGGCGGAGCAGGATGTTCTCCGGCCGGCCGTCCTCCCAGATGAGATCGGCGGCCGCGAGATCGGCGAACAGATCGACGACCGCGGATTGCTGTTCGGGCGTGAGGCCCGGGGCCGTGCGTGACGCTGCGGCGACGGTGATCGCCGGGGGCTCCACGCGCTGCTGCACGAAGCAGGGGGGCCTGGCGTCGGGGAGCACGGCGCGGATGGGCAGGAGCCGGTGCGGCAGCGCGCCGCTGAGCGCGGCGCGTCCGGCTTCCACGGAGCGGAGCCGCTCGATGGGGTCGCCGAAGGCCGCGTCGGCCGCCTTGAGCGTGGAGCCGGGGTCGGGTGGGTCGGCGATCTCGTACTCGACGAAGCCGCCGGAAGCGCCCAATCGGGCGCCGAGCGTGTACGAGCGGGCGACCGCCGTGCGCGAGTCGCGGATGGTCGATCCCGGGGCGGGCGCGGTGGCGTCGCCGGCCGGACCGCTCGGGGCGCGATCGAGCGCCAGATCGGGCGCGGCGGGATCGACACCGGGCGGGA
>JAEUIX010000188.1 GCA_016794945.1 Phycisphaerae bacterium | reverse complement strand
AGCGCCCAGCGCGGCGCGCCGGCCATGGCGGCGATGTCGCTGACGCTGCGCGCCACCGCCTTGCGCGCCACCAGGTCCATCGGCGTGCCGGTTTCGAAGTGACGGGACTCGATCAGGTGATCCACGGTGGCCAGCAGCAGTCCGCCCGGTCCGACGCGGAGCACCGCGCAATCATCGCCTGGTCCGACCTCGACGCCCCCGCGCCCCGACATGGCGCGGGTTCGGTCGGCGATGCGTCGCAATAACTGATTTTCGTGCATGTGCGTCGGCCCGTTCCGCGAGTGAGAGGCGGCGGCCGGGCGAGGGCCCGCCGCCCCTGGGGTTTCTCCTCAATCGTGCAAAATCATAGAGATCGCGATGACAGACGCCCGGGGCAGGCGCATCTAGGTGTGTGCTCGTCGGGAACGTGACCGGAAACGTGAAACGGACCTGACGCGACTCCCAATCACGCTGACAGAAGACACCCAAGCATCGCGGCCGGAAACCCCGGCCCGCAGGAGGCCCGCCATGAAGCTCCAGGCCGCACCCATCGTCCGCGCCACGCTCACCACCGCCGCCGCCATCACCGCGATGGTCGCGGTCGGCTGTCTCGCCTACGCCCACCAGGCATTCAAGGATGCGGAAGAGGGCATCCCCGGCCCCAAGGCGCAGCGGCACACGGTCATCGTGGACGAGAGCGAAATTTCTTTCGAACCCGAGACGGGCCGCGTGCTCCAGCGCGTCTATTCGATGTGAGCGACAAACGGCCCGTGCGGGGCAGGGGAAACACAGCGGCCACGACAGCTCGATCAGGACTCTCGGCGACCCGGTGACGCTCCAGCCGCGGGGAGTTTGAACTCGACCATCGTCCGCCTGTGTTTCCCCTGCCCCGCACAACGCCTCGGTTCGACCCCCTCATCCGACATCTGACATCTCGGGCATCCGAGTGACTCATCTTTCATGCGAAGCGGCCACGCCCAACGGCGTGGCCGTTGTTATTCGGTCCACCGCGCGTCGTCCGCCGGGCTGCTCACGGAGTCTTCACGCCCCGGGCGCGGCCGTTTGGTGTGTTTCTGCAACCGCGCCGGGGCGCGCGCCGTAAGAGAGGCATGCATGCCGACAACCCGTCTTTGTTCGATGGTTGCTCGACCTGGAAGGGCCTCAGCGGGTGGTTGACGGGGAGCGGGTTCCTTTCGGGGGGAACAGCGGTGGGGAGTTCGGGGGGACAATCCGATGATGCGCGCCGGCCGTCCCGCCGAGCGTGCGCGACGCACCGCCCGCTCCCGGTGGCGATGGCTCTCTGCCTCGCCGCGTGCGCGGGCGGTTGTCGCGCGCCCGATCAGCCGCAAGCGGCCGCGAACGGCCAGACCGGATCCGTGGCGGCGCCCGACGCATCGGCCGGTGCGCCGCTGATGACCGGGCCGGCGGCTCCGATCGACCCCATGCGCGGCCGGCAGGTGCTGCGCGTCGGCGGTGACCCCGACGCCGTTGCCCAGCAGCGCGGCGACGATTGGGCGGCAGGTCCGTGCCGGATCACCACGCCTTTGCCCGAGGGCTATCCGGCGCCGACGCCGCCCGGCGCCATCGAGCTCAAACGCTACCCAGCCGTGCGGCGCGCCCAGGTTGCTGGCCGCCAGAACCCGGACCTTGCCACCAACATCGCGTTCTTTCCGCTGTTCAACCACATCAAACGGCGCGACATCGCCATGACCTCGCCGGTCGAGGTCGACTACGCCGACCCGTCAGCGTCGGACACGACCTGGACGATGTCGTTCCTCTACCGCACCGCCGACCTGGGACCGACCGGCACCGACGAGACCAACCGGCGCGTGGAGGTGATCGATGCGCCGGCGGTCACGGTGCTGGCCGTCGGCATCGAAGGGCCCTACTCCCTCGCACGCATCCGCCAGGGCCTCGACGAGCTCGACCGCTGGCTCGCCGCCAACTCCGATTGGCGCCGGGCCGGTGAGCCGCGAGCCCTTTACTACAACGGCCCGGAGATGCCCAACCGCGCCAAGTGGTCCGAGGCGCAGATTCCAGTCGTGTTCGCTCCGGGGAAGTAGGTTCCGAGCTTCGGGTTGACCGCGCCGCGATCAGGGGTTGGCACGGTGGACGCTTCACCGCACGGGTCACTGCGGTGAGCACCGATGGGCGGGCGCGGCGTTGACAGCCGATCGACCGGCGGCACAGACGGGTATGGTCGGACCGGCATCGCCATCTGCGAACCAGCAGGGGTCGGACCGGTGTCGGCAGTCGCCGCCGCGGCGATCGAAGTGGGCCTGGCGCTGGCCGCTGGCCATCGGCCTGCTGCTGGGTCTCGCTACCAATCTCATGCTGGCGCTGGGTCTGCCATCGCTGGCGCTGCGTCGCGGCTGGATCGACCCACGGCGGCCCGGTTCTGGCGTCTCTGTCGGCGTGCCCACGGGCCCGGTGCAGGGGCGAGCTCTGGCCAGCGGGTGGTCACACTGGATCCTCGAGACTTGGACCGTTGACAATGTTCCGCGCTGGAGCGACTCGGTGCCGTCGCCATCGCCAGCCCTCTTCGGCGGCCTGCCCTCGTACGCCGCCATCCCGTGGGCCCCGGGTGCGCCGCTCCAGGACAACGGCGCCGAGCGCGCTGAGCCCGATCGGGACCGCGCCTGGCCTCGCATTCTGCGCGTCACCACGCTGGCCGCGGGTTGGCCGTTTCGGGCGGTCGCCGGCTGGGTGTGGGAGATCGACGAGCGGCCGGCCTCGGCCGCGCTGCACGTGCGCGAACTGCCGGTGGGCGTCCTCCATCTCCGCCCGGGTCGAAACTGGGGCCTGTACGCCCCTGCGTCGCCGCTGTGGGGCGGCATGATCGCCAACACGCTCCTGCTCGGCGGAGCGTGGTCGATGCTGATCGGCGGAGCCTCAGCGCTGCTGCGCAGGCGGGCCGCCCGGCGCCTGGCCCATCGCGGTCACTGTCCGGGGTGCGGGTACGACCGGCGCGGCCTGCCCGCCGGATCGGTCTGCCCCGAGTGCGGCGACCAGAGGCCGGCTCTTCCGCCCGGCGCCATCGTTTCGTAGAGGTCGCTGCCCGTCGCCCGGGGATTCACGCCGCCGGCACGGCCCCGCACTCGGGGCATGGCGCGTGCGCATCGAGCCCGCGGCGGTCATAGCGGCACGCCGCGCAGAGGCCGCGCCGGCGTCGCCGGCCGCGAAG
>JAEUIX010000170.1 GCA_016794945.1 Phycisphaerae bacterium | reverse complement strand
TGACGTCTTCGGGCCGGTCGAGGCAGTGGTGGGCCAGGCCGATGCGCGCGGCCTCGGAGCCCGAGATCAAGTCGGGGTCGAGGGTCCGCTCGCGGGCGGCGCCGTCGGTGAGCGTGCGGCGAAGGGCGGCGGCGTTGATGGCCGGCGAGATGCCCAGGCGGACGACGGGGTACCCCAGGCGGGCCTCGCGGTTGGTAAGCACGACGTCGGCGCCGGCCAGCAGGGCGCAGCCGCCGGCGACGGCGGCGCCGTGGGCCGCGACGACCACGGGCAGGGGCAGTCGCCTGAGCGTGCGGACCGCGGCGGAGAGCCCTCGGAGCAGCCGCGGCAGGGCTTCGGGATCGTCGTGGACCAGGCGCATGTCGAACCCGGCGCAGAAGACGGCGCCACGGCCGGCGAGGACGACGGCGCGGCAGGAATCGGGCAACGCGCCCGCCGCTGCAACCAGGTCGGCGAGCATGTCGGGTGTCTGGGCGTTGCGCCTGTCGGGGCGGTTGAGGCTCACGACCGCGACGGGGCCGTCGTGGGCTGTGGTGATCGGGGGCTGGGCGTCAGGCACGGGGGCGGTCCTTGTCGGCCTGCGCGGCGCGGGCGCGCGCGACGGTGTCGCGGGCGAAGGCGGCGGCGTCGGCGAGGCGGGCGAGGTCGACGCGGGTGGAAAAGCCGGCGCCCTGAATCGTCCGGACCAGCGTCTCGGTGGCGATGTTGCCGGGAGCGCGGTGGCCCGGCGTGCTGGCGTAGGGGCAGCCGCCCAGGCCGGCGACCGAGCCGTCGAAGGAGCGGACGCCCATCTCCAGGGCGGCGCGGACGCACTCGGCGGCGCGCCCGAAGGTGTCGTGAAGGTGGAGTACCAACGGGCGGTCGCACCAGGAGAACGCCGTCCAGGCGTCGAGGCGCTGCACGGCGTCGAGCAACCGGCGCGTGCCGGCCTCGGTGCCGGCGCCGATGGTGTCGCCCAGATCGATCTCGACGTTGGCGAAGGTGCGGCCGCCGTTGGACTTCGGCGCGAAGTCGTCGTGGCCGGCCAGGATCAGCAGGCGCTGGACAACGGCGGCGACGCGTTCGGGCGCGATGTCGCCTTCGAACGGGCAGGCGATCGCGCAGGAGACGTACAGCCGCACGGCAAGGCCCGAGGCGGCGGCGCGTTTGAGCACGGGCCGGAAGCGGTCGAGCGTCTCGTCGATGGATGCGTTGGTGTTCTTCCGGCTGAAGGTCTCGCTGGCGGCGGTGAAGAGCGAGATCTTGTCGATGAGGCCCGGGCGGGCGGCGTTGACGGCCCCGGCGCCGTCCATGCCCTTGTCGTTGGGGACGAGGACGGAGTAGCACTGACCCGACCGCTTGAACGCGGCGCACATGGGCAGCAGGTCGGCCGCATCGCCGAGCTGCGGCACCCACTTGGGGCTGACGAAGCTGGTGACCTCGACCTCGTCGACGCCCGAGGCGCCCACGAGCCGAACGAGCTCGGCCTTGTCGGCGGTGGAAATGACGCCGGGCTCATTCTGAAGGCCGTCACGCGGGGAAACGTCGGTGATTCGGACGGAGCCGGACATCGAGCGATGGTACGGGCGCGCGGTAGACTGCCGCGATGCCGATTCCGCTGCTGCTCGGGATCATCGTGGTGGCGATGCCGCCGGGGATCGTGCTTCTGGCGCTGGGTTCGTTCTCGCGCCGGGGAGGTGCGTGCAGAGCGTGCGGCTACAGCCGCGCGGGTCTGAGGCCCGACACGCGGTGCCCGGAGTGCGGCGGGAGCGACTGGGAGCCGCGGACGATCCCGCGGTCGCGCTGGCAATTGCTGGTCGGCGGCGGGCTGGTGGGACTTTCCATCGCGGCGGCGATGGAGATCCTCCGCGGACTGGCGATCTGATCGGGGAGCGATCAGGTGGTGTAATCGGCGTTGATGCTGACATACTCGGCCGAGAGGTCGCAGCCGAGCATCCAGGCCTCGCCGGGGCCGCGGCCGACGGTGAGTTCGCACTCGACGCGCGGGGCGTTCATGGCCTGCGCGAGGCGGGGGTCGGCCAGGGCATCGACGATGGGCAGGCCGGCTCGGTAGACCGCGACGGGCCCGATTCTGAGCGAGGCGAGGTCGGGGTTGAAAGGGATGCCCGCGTTGCCGGCGGCGGTGACGATGCGGCCCCAGTTGGGGTCGCGTCCGTGAATGGCGCACTTGACGAGCGGGGAGTTGACGACCTCGCGGGCGATGCGCTCGGCGGAGGGTTCGTCGTCGGCGCCGCGCACCAGGACGCGGAAGACGCGGGTGGCGCCTTCGCCGTCGGCGACGATCTGCTCGGAGAGGTCGCGGCAGAGGTCTGCGAGCGACGCCTCGAATCGGGCGAACTCGTCGCCGCCGGCCGCCAGAACCGGGCCGGCCTGGCCGCTGGCCAGGCAGACGACGGTGTCCGAACATGAGGGGTGGTTGTCGACGCTGATGCGGTTGAAGGACCGGGCGGCGGCCCGGGCCAGCGCGGTGTGCAGGTCGGCGCTGGAGAGGCGGGCGTCGGTGGTGATGAACGCCAGCATCGTGGCGCTGGGCGTTGGGGGACGGGCGTCGCACTGCAGGCGAGGGGCGATCATGCCCGAGCCCTTGGCGATGGCGCCCAGGGTGACGGTCTGGCCCCCGACCGTGAGCTGTCGCCGGGCCGACTTGTGGACGAGGTCGGTCGTCATGATGGCCTGCGCAGCCGCGGCGTCGGCATCGGGCCCGCGCGCCAGCGAGCGGGCGAGGGCGGGCAGGGCGCTGCGGATGCGGTCGACGGGCAGCGGGCGGCCGATGATGCCGGTGCTGCTGGGGATGACGGAACCTTCGGGCGCGTCGATCAGACGGGCTGCGGCATCGGCGCAGGTCTCGGCGTTGCGGACGCCGTCGGCGCCCGTCGCGGCGTTGGAGTTGCCGGCGTTGACGAGCACGGCTCGGGCGGGCGGCCCGCCGGCGAGCCAGGCGGCGCGCTGTCGCCGGCCGACGACAATGGGGGCGCCGACGACCGCGTTGTCGGTGAAGACGGCGGCGGAGGCGGCGACGGCATCCGGCCCGTCGCGGACGATCAGGGCCAGGTCGCTCTTGCCGGAGGGCTTGAGTCCTGCGGTGGCGCCGGCGGCGCGGAAACCGAGAGGCTGCGTGACGCTCACGGCAGCGGCCCCCCGGGGCCGGCGGCGGGCCGCTCGCCGGGGAAGATCGGGCGGGCGGTTTCGGAGATCGTGCCCGTCGAGTTGGCCTCGAGCTGGTCGCGACCGAGGCGGCGGAGCTGCTGCTTGCGGACGTCGACGCCGTGGGGCTGGACGCTCAGGCCCACGGAGAACTCGTCGGTGATGTTGTCGTACGAGAGCCGCAGGCCGACGTCGAACGACTCGAACTCGCGGGTGATGCGGGTGCCGATGCGCTGGAACTCGCCGCGGTCGGTGTCGTAGGTGGCGGCGGCGGCCAGGACGTAGAACGGGGTGAGCCGGTATTCGCCGCCGACGTCGAGATACGTCGCGTTTCGGGCGTTGATGTAGTGCAGCTCGGCGAAGGTGCTGAAGTCGGCGGAGTGCTGGATGAGCAGCCCGCCGGCGACGGCGGCCTGCTGGTGGGTGTCGAAGCTGTAGACGTCGCGGAAGGTCAGCGCGAGCGAGTCGGTGACCTGCCACTGGCCGTCGGCGTGGAAGAACCTGCCGAGGTTCGAATACTCGGGGCGGTAATCGACGAAGTGGCCGATGGGGGATTCGCGCGGAGTGTCTTCGGAGGACCAGACGACGTCCGTGCGAAGCCGGAAGACATCGACCGTGCGCCAGCGGCCCTCTCCGCCGCGCTGCGTCTGCCAGACCTGCGTGACGCCGGCGCGGACGGTGCCTCCGTCGGTGATGGACTCGACGCGTTCGTCGAGCACGGGCAGAGAGGCCTGCTCGCGGTTGGTGGCGGCGGCCCAGGCGGTGAGCGAGGGGGTGACGATGTGGCGGATGCGGTGCAGGTCGAACCAGTCGCTGTGCACCGAGTCGTCGACGCGCTGGAAGGTGGTGTCCGCGCGCACGCCCACGGCGCCCCACAGGCGGAGCTGGTCGTTGTCGGCCGGCGCGAAGGCGCTGAACCCGGTGTCATAGGCGGTCAGGCGGCCGACCACGAACGGGGTGACGTTGACCGGCCCGAACTGCAGGTGCAGGTCGAGTTCCTGGCGCGTGTCGGCGCGGAGCACCAACGATTCATCGAGACCGGCCAGTCGCAGGCGGTCCGCCGGGCTCTGCGTGGGCAGGATGCCGAGCGCCTCGCTTGCAAGGGGAACGGTGTTGAATCCCAGTTCGGCGGCGGTCGGCTCGGTGAAGGCCATGGAGAGCACGCCGACGCGGTACTCGTGGGACCAGGTCAGAAGGCCCGGGGTGGTGCCGCCCAGCAGGTCGTCGCTGCTGCGGGCGTAGTAGAGCTCCGGCGTCTTGTTGACCGAGTATCCGAGACTCTGGAGCAGGTAGTCGTTGGCGGCGAAGTCGTTGAACGTGCCGCGGAACTGACCGAGGAAGATCGAGTTGTCGCCGAGGTAGCGGATGGTGGCGCTGTTGGCGAACTCGCGGTGGGTCTCGGCCAAGGGGCGGTACCAGGCGGAGAGGAAGGTCTCGTCGGAGATGTGCGCGGCCTCGAGGAAGAGCGTCCAGCGGTCGTCGATGTCCCAGCGGTGCTCGCCGAGGATCATCCCGCGGAACTCGCCGTCGCGGTCGCGCTTGACGCCCGAGGGCAGGACGTCGGTGCCGCGGTCGTCCGGGACCATGTAGGCCAGGAGATTGCCCTCGATGCCGGGCTCCTTCCAGGCAAGGTCGGCGCCGATGCCGACGCCCCGCTTGAACCAGCCGTCGAGCAGCAGGTCGGCGGTCCAGCCGGGGGCGTCGATGCCGAGGATGCCGAGCATGTCCCAGCGCGTCTTGACGGCGAAGCCGTTCTCGGAGGAGTTTTCGAACCGCACGTCCCGCAGCGGGAACCGGTCGCTGTCGCCGGAGAATGACGGCCAATAGAAGTACGGCACGCCCGCGATGCGCGGGGACACATCGTTGGCGACGAGTATGGTCCGGGCGATCTCGTCGGCGGATCGTTCGCGGGTAATGGTGACGCTGCGTGCGGCCAGCGAGAACTGGGGCTCGAAGAAGGCGCTGGCGCTCAGCGTGACCTGGTCGCCCTCGACCTGCTGGGCCGCGGTCTGACGCAGGGCCTTGGCGCGCACGTAGAACGGCAGCCCGCGCTGCGCGTCGTAGGTCCAGAAGACCGCGTCGAGCGCCATGGCGCGGTTGTTGGCGACGTCGTAGTAGACGCGCGAGCCGCGAAGGGTGTACTGCCCGTCGGAGCCGACGACGTCGCCCTCCAGGTAGATGCCTCGGACCTTGGCGGCGGGGAGCTGACGCTCGTCGGGGCGGGCGCCCTTGTCGAG
>JAEUIX010000162.1 GCA_016794945.1 Phycisphaerae bacterium | reverse complement strand
GGGCGCAGACCCATTCCCGGACAGGTCCGCTCGTCAGAGTGTGTGGAAAAACTGTCGAATCACCTTGTCGATTGGTCGATGATCGGCTATCCTTTCCCGAACGGAACGACTGGCGAATCTACGGGATCATGTCTTCAATCGTCGATCAACCTGAACGTGAAACGGTGATCGCACACGGCGCGCCCGGAGAGGCGCTCCGTCAGCACCACGGGTGGAACCCATCGGTCAGCGGCGCGGAGGCCTCTGTCGATGCTCAACATCCTCACCACGCTCAAGTCACTGCTCGGCCGCGGCTCGGCGGTCGAGTGCATCGCCGTCGGCGGCGCGATGCTCGGCGCGGGTGCTTCGGCTCAGGCCACGGCACCGCTCGTGTGCATCGGTCCCGGTGGCCGGTTTGCGGTCGGGTTCGTCGGCCTGTCCAACGGCGCGATCGCCGAGGACGATGGCTTGCTGGGCGAGCAACACCCGCTGGACCCGGCGATCGGCGCCGCGGCACCCGGGGAGTCCGCCCTGGCCTGTCCGCCGCGGGTCGGTCCGTCAGCCATGACCGATCCGATCGACGCTCCGCCGCCCGCCCTAGCCATTCCGGCCGCTGCGCGCCTGGCCCTGTTGACCATGGCCGAAGCGGTGCTGGGCCGTCAACGTCTGACCATCACGTCGCTGGCCGATCGCGTCGGCCGCTGGTCGTGCCGGGCCGTCGCCCCGGTGCGAACGCACTCGAGCAACCCCCCTCACCAGCCCGCGGCGGTCCGCCCGGGCGATCGTTCGGAGGCTCCCTGCCATGAACCTGACGCCCAAGCAACTCCGCATCCTGGCCTTGATCCGCGACTGGCGCGTGCGGCACGGCTATTCCCCGACGATGCAGGAACTGGCCGACGAGATCGGCGTGAGCAAGGTCACCGTGTTCGAGCACGTCGAGGCCCTGATCAAGAAGGGCGCCCTGGTCCGCGAGGCGAACAAGGCTCGCTCTTTGTCGATCGCTGACGGCGTCGCCGTTCCCGACGAGAGCCGGCCCCTGCGATTCCCCCTCGTCGGCAAGATCGCCGCCGGCAACCCCATCGAGAAGGTCGCCGACACGGACGAGCTCGACATCGTCGGCCTGCTCGGCCCCCGCGCCGGCCGGTCCGCCAACAGCACCTTCGCCCTCAAGGTCGAAGGTGAGAGCATGAAAGATGAGGGCATCCTCGACGGCGACTTCGTGCTCGTCGAACGCACCGACGTCGCAGGCAATGGCGACCGCGTCGTCGCCCTCCTGCCCGACGGCCAGACCACCCTCAAGACCTTCTTCAAGGAGTCGGACCACATCCGCCTCCAGCCCGCCAACCCCGCCTTCAGCCCCATCATCGTCCGCGACTGCAAGATCCAAGGCATCGTCCGCGGCGTCATCCGCAAGTACTGAACAGCGCATCCACCTCAGCAAGAATGTCGAGGCCGGCGGCCCTTGCCGCCGGCCTCTTGTTTGCGCAGGTTCGGGGCGGATGCCTCACGCCGCCGGGCGCGGCGCCAGCATGCCGGCCATCACCAGGGCCGCGGCGACCCAACCCACCAGCAGGTCCGCCGCCATCAGCATGGCGTAGCTGTCCTCCAGCCGCCAGTAGTTCCACTCGATGAACGTGGTCGTCAGCACGCTGAACATGCCCATGAGCACCACGATCATCACGCGGGAGATGTACGAACTGCCCGCCCGGGCCCCCATGTTGAGCATCACCGCCGCGATGAGCGCCGCCGCGAAGCTCAGAAGCAACCCCTTGAGCAGCACCTGCGGCTCGAACTCCTTGGCGCCGGCCTGGCGGTAGAAGATGCGGCCGATCGGCCCGGCCTCGAGGCGTTCACCGAAGGCCTTCTTCTCGGCGTCGGTAGCGGGGGGGTCCTTCCACATGGCCGGTCCGGGGAACACGTACACCCCGTTGCCCTTGAACGTCTTCTTCATGGCCTCGACCAGGGCCGGGTCGTCGGTCCCGGTCATGACCCATTTCTGCCAACCCAGCACCGTCCAGGAGACGGCCCCCCAGGCGAACACGATGATGGCTCCGATGATCGCGGCGGTGAGCATGCGTCCCATGAGCGGCTCCTGTCGGCCGGGCGCGGCGACCGCCGCGAGCCCCGTCCGACCAGAAGCATCGACCGACGGGCGCTACGGCCCCCAATCCCCGGCGTACCGGGTGGAAAACCCTGGCGCATCGTGGGCCGCCCGCTCGTACAGCCGCTTGGCGATCTGACGCAGGTGCAGCGCATCGTGCGCCGCCCAGGCCGCCAGCAGATCGCCGGCCTTGATGGGGCCGAATTTCGGGTGGGGGTGGGCGGTAGTCCAGTCGACCCCGTCGAGCGACCGCAGCCACGCGACCGACTCGGCCCGCGCCCGCGCGAACCGTTCGAGGACCTCGTCCAGGTTCATGGCGTTGTACCCGCGCTGGTGGGCCCACCCTTCGGGATCGATCGTGGGCCAGGGGGCCCGGGCGTCGCGCAGGGTGCTGGCCAGGCGGGCGCGGAAATCCTGCGCTTCTTCGTCGGCCAGGTGGGCCACGATCTCGGCAATCGACCACGCGCCCGACGCCGACCGCACCCGGGCCTCCTCGTCGCTGACCGCGTGCAGCAGCGCCGCGACCACCGCGGGGAAGCCCTCCAGCCGCCGGATGATCGCGACGCTGTTCATGAGCTGCCTTCGCGCATCCGGCTCACGCCCGCCGGGAACGGGTACGTCGGGAACACGCCCACGTGTCCGAACTTCCACATCGACGGCGAGGTGAACACGTCGCCCCGGAAGCCCGCGCCGAACATCGTCCGCAGCACCGATTCGAACGACGGCTCCTTGCCGGTCTGGTCCACGAGCCGGTTCGCCCGCGCGTTGAGGAACGACACGCTCGCCACCGGCAGCCGGTCGCGACGGTCCCGCAGCATCTTGGCCACCGTCGCGAACCCGCGCGACAGGTCGTCCAGCGTGAAATGGTCCCGCCCCCGCGGCCGCAGCAGCGCCAGGATCAGCAGGCTGTCCAGGTCGTACTTCAGCACGTACGGCTCACGGTCCCGAGCCGCGTGGATCGACACCGACTCCTGGAACATCTTCGCGTAGCTCGTCACGCTCCGCGCCGACCACTGGCTGGTGCGGACCAGTTCCACGATCTGCGCGATCACCCCGCGGCTGTTGTCCTCGTCGTTCACCCCGCACACGATCGTCCGGTACCGCCCGTCCAGCACGTCGCGCAGCAGGTCCTGCCCCCACATGATGCGGATCCGCTCCGAGGTGCTCACCCCGCCGGCCGCGCTGGCCGCCGAACCCTCGCCCGGCAGCAGGCTCACCCGGTCCGGGGCCAGCTCCGCCGTCAGCAGGCTCTCGGTCTCTCCGTCGTACAGTCGGATCGAAGGCGGCTGACCGGGGGTCGTGGGTGGCATCGGTTCGGCTCCGGCCCGGGCAGGGCGGTGATCGGGTGCGGGTTCGGCCCGATGGTACCCGCGCGGGACCCGACCGCGGCCGCGCGCCGAACCGCCGGTATATTGACACCGGGACGGCGGCGGTGGGGCCGGCCCCTGGATCGTGAAAGGAACCGGACCATGATCGGACGGCGGTGGATCGGCTGGGCTGCGTGCTGCGCTGCGGCGCTGGTGATCGGTGTCGCCCGTCCCGTGTGGGCCCAGCCCGAGCCGTCGGCCGAGCCCGCCCCGGCGAAGGCGCCCCAGCAGGGCCGTCCCAAGGCCG
>JAEUIX010000159.1 GCA_016794945.1 Phycisphaerae bacterium | reverse complement strand
CGGCAACGCCGACCAGCAGCGAACCGATCAGTCCCGGCCGGTTGCCGACCGCGACGGCGAACAGGTCGTCCGGGGCGACGCCGGCATCGTCGAGCGCCCGACGCACGACGGGCGCGATGCGCTCGCAATGGGCCCGGCTGGCGATCTCGGGCACGACGCCTCGGTACTCGGCGTGCAGATCGTGCTGGCTGGCGATGACGTTGGAGAGGACCTCGGCTCCGTCGAGGACGACCGCGGCGGCGGTTTCATCGCAGGACGTCTCGACGCCGAGGACGAGGCGGTGGTTGGCGTGCGTCGTTGCGGTCTGGTGGGAGGTCACGGCTTCGGTGTGCCGGTGGCGGGCGTGCCGGTGGCTGGGTGGGGCTCGGGCTCCGGCGGACGCCAGCCACGCGGGCGGACGTCGGCGTCGAGGAGCCAGCGTTCCAGATCGGGCCCGGTGATGTCGAGCAGCGCGACACGGGAGCCCTCGCTGCTGAAGATCTCGATCCGCCCACCGGTGAGGTCCATTGCATCGGGCCAGAGATCGTCGGGCTTCGAGATCGCGCGGGCCGCCGCGGCGCCCGCGGCCGATTCGAGGGTGCTCATCCTGGTTTCGACGGCGCTGAGATCGCGGAGGAGTCGTTCGCGGGCGGCGTCGAGGCGGCGCAGTTCACGGGTTGCGATGGCGGTGGCCTGATCCTGTCCGGAGGGCAGGGGTTCGCCGGTGGGCTGCCAGGCGCCGGATGAGAGCCTTCCCTGGACGGCCTTGAGGGCCAGGGCGAGTTGGCGGTCCTTGAGCGCGGTCTCGATCCACGCGGGGTCGAACCACCGAGCGTCGACTTGCCGCGGCATTCCGGGGGGCAGGGGCGCCCCGGGCGGCCTGACCACCTGCATGGCGCGGAGGGCGCGAAGGGCGTCGCGCTGCTGGGCGTCGGAGAGCGGCACGTAGAAGCCGGGTGAGGGATCGACGCCCCATGTGGCGGCGTCGTCGGTGCGGTGGATCATGCGGCCGGAGGGGAGGTAGTAGCGCTGCTCGGTGAGCTTGAGGTAGCCGTTGGGCACGGATTCGAGCGGCTCGACGGCCTGAACGAGCCCCTTGCCGAAGGTGCGTGTACCCAGGACGATGGCTCGCTGGTTGTCCTGCAGTGCGCCGGCGACGACCTCGCTGGCGGAGGCGGATGCCGAGTTCACCAGCACGGCGATGACCGGGTCGAGCAGCCCGCCCCGCGCGGCGGTGAAGCGCTCGCCCTTGCGGGAGCGGCCGCGGGTCGAGACGATCTCGCCGGACTCGAGGAACAAGTCAGCGATGGCGACGGCCTGATCGAGGATTCCGCCGGGGTTGTCGCGGAGGTCGAGGATGATCCCGGCCAGGGGCCGATCGCGCGACGCCGCGCTCGCCGCTTCGGCCAGAGCCTGCTGAAGTTCGGCGGCGGCGGTGTCGGTGAACTGGGCGAGTCGGACGTAGGCGATTCCTGCGGCGGGGTCGATGAGCCAGTTCCAGCGCTGGCGGGCGTCGTCGAAGAGGAAGCCGTGCGCCGCGCGGGCCGCAACGGGGCGGCGCGTGATGGTGACGGTGGATCGGACGAACGGCTCGCCGGGCGAGGGTCGGCGGTCGAGGCCGATCGAGACGGAGGTCCCTTCCCGGCCGGTGAGCTTCCTGACGGCGTCGGCGGTGGAAAGGCCCTTGGTGGAGGCGCCGTCGATCTCAACGACGCGGTCGCCGGCGCGGAGGCCGGCGGCCAGCGCGGGCGAGTCCTCGATCGGCGAGGCGATGGTGAGCCAGCCGTCCTCGATGGTGATCGTGGCGCCGATGCCGACGAAGCGGCCGGTGATTTCCTTCTCGAATTCGGCCGCGTCGGACGGGGCGATGAACTCGGAGTAGGGGTCGTTCAGGACGCGGGTCATGCCGTCGATGGCGCCGCGGAGCAGTTCCCTGGATTCCTGCGGTTCGACGTAGCGGGATTCGATGAGCCGGCGGACTTCGCCGACGGCGCCCGTCCAGTCCTCGCCGCCGGCGGCGTGGGCGATGAGGACGGGGAGCCGTGCGACGAACACTCCCGCCAGGAAGAGCGCGGCGGCGGGGAGCACCAGGCGCGAGGCTCGGATGGTTGGCATGGCGGTAGGGTAGTGCGGGGGCCAACGAAACGCGGCCCCGGCGTGGTGAGCCGGGGCCGCGCGGAGCGATCCAGGAGTCGGAGCGATCGATCGGCCGGATCAGTCGGCCTTGTGGGGCACGGTGTCGGCGGGGGTGTTGATCTGCTTGTCGGGGCCAGCGCCGAAGCCGGCGGGGTAGAGGTAGCGGCCCTGCTCGGCGCCGGTCTTGGGGATCTCGATCTGGATGCGGTTGTCCTTGGCGAAGGCGTCGATGCGTGTGCCGGTGACCTGCCAGGAGACCTTGAGGCCGGGCTTGCCGCCGGCGATCCGGAAGGACCGCTGCGTGATCTCCTCGGCGACGTAGACGGGGGCGTAGCCGCCGACGCAGGTGAGCTGGTAGCGGAAGTCGGCGTTGAGCGCGTCGAACCACTTGGGCATCTCGACCAGGGCTTCGCCCTTGTCGTTGAGAACCACGACGCCGTCGTAGATGTTCTTCATGTCCGGCGACTCGACGAAGGAGTGCTGGAGGTACATGTTGGCGGGGTCGAGCGGGTGGTCGATGCGGAAGGCGCCGGAGTTCTTGCTGAGCGTGCCGTTGACGTGGACGCGGCCGTTGAAGTAGCCGGCGTAGCCCGAGACGTTGGAGCCGCCGTTGGAGCCGAAGACGCCGTATCCGCTGGAGGTCTGGCCGTAGACGCCGGTGCCGAAGTTGCCGTAGCCGGCGACGCCTGAGGCGCCGTTAGCGCTCGTGGAGCCGCGGACGCCCTCGCCGCCGGTGGTGTTGTTCTGGCCCCAGACGCCGAAGCCGCCGGAGGCGCCGCTGACACCCCAGACGCCCGCGGTCAGGCCGTAGCCGTAGACGCCCTTGCTGAAACTGCCGTTGGACGAGCCCTTGACGGCGATGCCGGCGGTGTCGTCGGACTGGCTGCCGGAGTCGGCGCTGCTCTCGGCCTCGAGCGTGGGCACCGTGGCGCCCGAGTTGTTGTTGTCGAAGAAGCCGGCGCGGCCGGTGCCGGACTGGACCACCTCGAGCGTGTTGTTGCTGTTGGCCGCTCCGGTCGTCGACATGCGGGCGGCCGAGCCGCCGCCGTTGGTGGTGGCGGACAGCGCGTCGCTGTTGTTGGCGACGTTCGAGATCTGGAAGTAGCCGGCCTGTCCGGTGCCCTCGTGGTAACCCATGATGGCGCGGGCGGCAGTGCCGCTGGCCAGGCCCGCCAGCGCCCAGGCGCCCGAGCGGGTGGTGGTTGCGAGAAGACCGTTGCCGGCGCTGCTCTGGGCCAGGAGGGCCGGCGTGAAGTAACCGGACAGATCGAAGAAGGCGGCGGTGCCGACGGACGAGGAAATGCCGCCGGCGGTCGTGAGGCCGCTGGTGTTGGCGATGTTGAACGCCGAACCGACCATGGTGGTGCTGGAGGAGGCGGGCAGGCGCACCGACAAGGCCGAGGGGGCGCCGGTCGTCTTGGTGCGCGGGGTCAGGGTGGTGTACGCCCCGCCCCCGGCGACGCGGACGCGGATCTCGAGCCAGAGCTGCGTGCTGTTGAAGACGTTGCCGAAGTCGAGCGTGGTGGTGAAGAGGCCGTTGTTGACCGCCGTGTTGAGCTTGGTCACGGTGGGTCCGACCTGGCTGCCGCCGCCGGCCGCGTTGAACAGGGCGAACTCGAAGTCGAAGTTCCCGGTGGCCGGGGTGCTGCCGTTGTCCAGGCGACCCTGGTAGGTGAACTCGCTGGTCTGGGCGGTCTGGGCCAAGGCTGTGGCCGAGCAGGCCAGGCCGGCCACCAGGGCCAGGATCGCGGTGCGGAACGTCGGACGGGTCGAGGTGCGGGTCATGAGATCGCCTCCGTGGGAATCGCGTGGGATGCTCCCCGACCGGGATCCGAATCCGGACGCGGCGGGGTCAACCTTCAGTGCGACGCGGAACTGAGGCGGGGCTAACGGGGACTATGCTGGAGCATGGTCCATCCCTGGCATGACGTCACCCCGGGGGTCGAAGGGGGCGAACTGCCCGGGGAATTCAAGGCGATCATCGAGATCCCCAAGGGCTCCAGCAACAAGTACGAGCTGGACAAGGGATCGGGGCTACTGCGGCTGGATCGGGTGCTGTCCTCGGCGGTCTATTACCCGGCGAACTACGGGTTCATTCCGCAGACGCTGGCGGAGGACTCCGACCCGCTGGACGTGCTGGTCTACTGCACCGAGGAAATCCCGCCGCTGACGATGTGCAACGCCCGGGCGGTGGGGCTGATGACCATGGTGGACCACGGCGAACCGGACCACAAGATCATCGCGGTGCTCAGGGAAGATCCCATCTACAGCGAGTTCCGGCGCGCCAGCGATTTCCCCAAGCACATCTTCAAGATGCTCAAGCGGTTCTTCGCGGACTACAAGATCCTGGAGAACAAGGACGTGGCCGTGGACGAGATCATGCCGGCCGAAGCGGCGCACGCGGTGATCGAGGACGCCTTGGGACGGTACGAGAAAGCCCGGCGTCGCGGGGGCATCAAGGGGCTGGTGCAGTGACCCCCGCGGGCGGGACGGGCGGGAATCGGTAGGCTGGTGCCATGCGGATCCAGAGGGTGCTCATCCGGCGCGAGCAGATCGCACAACGGGTCGCGGACCTGGGGCGGGAGATCACCGCCGCGCTGGAGCACGAGCGACTGGATCTGGAGCGGGCGGGTCAGACGCCGGGGCCCCTGGTGCTGGTGCCCGTGCTCACCGGCGCCCTGGTGTTCGTCGCGGATCTGATCCGTCACATGCCCGTGAGCATGAGCATCCGCCCGGTGACGCTCAGCAGCTACCCGGGCAAGGCGACCAGTTCGCAGGGCGTGACGGTGCAGAGCGGGCTGCCCACGGACCTCAAAGGGGCCCGCGTGCTGGTGGTCGACGACATTCTCGACTCGGGACGGACGCTCGGGCTGCTGCGGCGGGTGATCGCGGCCCAGCACCCCCAGAGCCTGCGCCTGGCGGTGCTGCTGAACAAGACCAAGGCCGGCGGTCGCGACGAAGAGGTCGCGGTGGAGCACTTCGGCTTCCGCATCGACGATGAGTTCGTGGTGGGCTACGGACTGGATTTCGACGGGCTGTACCGCAACACGCCGGACATCGTGACGCTCACCGACGGGCGGGAGGGCGTGTGAATCGGGCCGCCGCGCCAGCCCGCTGGCCGCAGGGCCCGATGCACGCGGCTGTCGCGTCGCCGCTGCCGGTCGCGGAGCTGCCGGGGTTGCGCGAGCTGGTGCCGCAGGGCGAGCTCGTGATCGCGTCGCTGCGCCCGAGCCTCTGGTTCATCGTGCTCAAACCCGCCTGGAGGT
>JAEUIX010000063.1 GCA_016794945.1 Phycisphaerae bacterium | reverse complement strand
CGAACACGACGTCGCGAAGCGTCTCGTAGTCGTGCTCCCAGATGCTCAGCCAGCGCGGCGCCGAGCGAGCGTGGAAGTCGACCAGCGGCCCCGCGGTCACCGGCACCTTGGCCCGGGTCACCGCCCACTCGATCCATTTGTCCGTGCGGGCGAACGCGTACTTGCCCTCCGTCGGCTCCATCTCAACCCACCGCATCGGGATCGTCACGAAATCGCACGTCTGCTGCGCCAGCGCGCACAGATCGGGCGTGAACAGCGCCGGGTTGACGGCGCAGCCGATCCGCGGCGGCTCGCCCAGGATCACCCCGGGGCTGCCCAGCAGCGCCGCCCGTCCCGCCCGCGCCTCGTGGTCGGTGATGGCATTGGCCGGCGGCGACTGCGCTGCGATCGCCGCCAGCGTGCCGTTCAGCCGCCGGGCGTACATCACCCTGCTCTGCAGCAGCGCCAGCGCCTCGCCGGCCCGCAGCGCCAGCGCCAGCGCGTGCCGCGCCGCCGCGTCCGCGGCCGGCGTGTAGCCACCCCTGCCCCGCACCGCACTGGAGTAGTGCTGCTCGACCAGCGCGTGCGTGAACGCGTCCCGAGCCTGTTCGACCAGCCGCATCGCCGGGTCGTCCGCCGGCTCGCCGAACAGGGCCCACTCCTCAAGCTTGTTCAGCAGCAGCAGGATCCGGTACCTCGCCAGTTCCAGCGACAGCAGGTACGGCTCCTCCCGGTCGCGGAGCAGGCACGTCCGCAGCGTCAGCAGGCTCTCGTCGCCGCTGCCCCGGTCGGCCACCGGGAACTGCAACGCCAACGCCGCAGACCCGTCGATGCGCTTGCGGCACTGGATCAGCCCACCCTCGAACGCGATCTCCGACGGCACCACCAGGTCGTCCGACCCGATCAGGTGCTGGTGCCGCAGGTTCCACGAAGTGGCCGGGCCGGACTCGTCGAAGACCGCGAACTTCAGCATGGTCGGGGCGTCGGGTGGGGTCGAACCGCGAGCAGCGGAGGATAGCGGCCCGCCGCCCGGCCCGGAGCGCCGCCGGCGCGCCACCCCCGCGCCGCCACGCTACCTTGTGGGCGTGAGCGCCCCGCCCGCAGATCCGCCCGCGATCGACTTGCCCCTGGTTCGCCGCGGCAAGGTCCGCGACGTCTACGCCCTGCCTCCGGCCCGCCCCGGGGCCGAGGGACGGTTGCTCATCGTCGCCACCGACCGCATCTCCGCCTTCGACGTCGTGATGCCCACGCCGATCCCCGGCAAGGGACGCACCCTCACCGCCATGTCCTCGTTCTGGTTCGGCTTCGTCCGAGACCGCCGATTCGCCGAGACCCACGTGCTGTCCACCAGCGTCGCGGATCTCCCCCCCGGGCTCGCCCCGGCCGGCTCCGCCCTGGCGCAGTGGCTCGAGGGGCGCATCACCATCGCCCGCCGCTGCGAGGTCATCCCCATCGAGTGCGTCGCCAGGGGCTACCTCGAAGGCTCCGGGTGGAAGGAGTACCAGGCAACAGGCTCGGTCTGCGGCGTACCGCTCCCCCCGGGCCTGCACCAGTGCGACCGCCTGCCCCAGCCCATCTTCACGCCCGCCACCAAGGAAGCCACCGGCCACGACCAGAACATCTCCTTCGATCGCGCTGCGGAACTCGTCGGCCTCGAAACCATGGCCGTGCTCCGCGACACCACCCTGGCCATCTACTCCGCCGCCGCCGAGCACGCGCTCCGCCGCGGCATCATCATCGCCGACACCAAGTTCGAGTTCGGCCTGCCCGAGGGCGGCTCGTCGCGACAGGGACGCGTCTGGCAGCCGCCCATCCTCATCGACGAGGTCCTGACCCCCGACTCCTCGCGGTTCTGGCCGGCCGATGGCTACGCCCCGGGCCGTGCGCAGAAGAGCTTCGACAAGCAGTTCCTCCGCGAGTACCTCGAAACGCTCGTGGCCGGCGGCCGGTGGGACAAGAACCCCCCCGGCCCCGCGCTGCCCGACGAGATCGTCCGCGGCACGCAGTCGCGGTACGCCGAGGCCCTGGAACGCCTCTGCCGCTGATCGCGCCGGCAACGCCTACTTCAGATCCTGGTTCGCCTTGTCCTGCGCCCGGCGCGCCGCCTCCTGAGCGTCGCGGGCCGCCCGATAGGCCGCGTAGTCCGGCGGCGTCGGGAACAGCTTGGCAAGCTCGGGCGTGGCCGGAGTCCCGTCTTCCTTCATCGGCACCATCTTCGCCCGGTCCATCAGGTAGTAGATCGCCAGCCTCAGATCGTTGGGAGTGCGCTGGAACATCAGCGCCGAGTCGAACGGGCTCAGCGCCCCGGCGATCGCGACGAACGCCCGCGACGCCTCCACGCGGAAGTCCCGGTCCATCACCTCCATCCGCCCGCGCTCCAGGTCCACCGTCGTCCGGCGCAGCTGCTCGTCCATGTACGTGCGGTGCACCATCTGCGCGTAGTTGAACTGCGAACGGAAGAGCTCCTCATCCCCGACGTACAACCCGTTGAGATACGCCCCGAACAGGCCCGCCCACACCTCGCTGCGAGCTACCGACGGATCGGTCATCCGCTCCTTGAGATTCTGCAGGATGTACTCGTCGATCGGCAGCTTCCGGATCCGGTCCTGCTCCAGGTCGTTCAGGTTCCGGCCCTCCCACGTCGCCAGCTTCCGCTGGTAGCGCTTGGCCTCCTCCACCTGCCCGCGACGGTACAGGAACGCGAGCGCATCGCTCAGGAAGTTCTCGTAGGCCGCGGCGTAGAACCTGAAGACCCGGCGCTTCATGTCGGCGCCCTGCAGGGCCATCTGGTCGGCCTCTCGCTCCATGAGCTCCTCGATGACCCCTTCGTAGCTCTTGATGAAGTCGCCGTTGGGGATCTGCACGTACATGTCCGGCAGCAGGATGTCGTACATCACCTGCCCGCCCCGGCGCAGCTCCTGCAGGCTCTGCAGCACCAGGCGGTCGGTGTTCACGAAGTCCATGTTGCGCTCGTTGTACTCGTTGAGGCGGGTGAGCGCTTCCTCGACGCCGCGCGCGGCCCAGTACAGCGAATGGGCGCACGGGTGCCGCCAGTCGATCGGCCCGTACTTCTGAGTGAACCGGACCATCCGCTCCGGTTCCATGTGGTAGTGGTCGATGAGCAGCCGCTTGCGCAGGTAGGGCGACAGGGCCTCCCACCCCGGCCGCAGCGACGCGTCGGTCAGCAACCGCATCAGCCCCGGGTTCAGGCCGCCGGGGAACTGCCCCTCGATCCCGAAGGCCTCCATCTTCCGCACCGCCGAACGCGATTCTTCGATGTGTCGCAGGATCTCCAGCCGGCCGTTGAGCGTCGTTGGATCAAGGCCCGCCTCGCTCTTGAGCCGCTCCACCAGCAGGCCCGCCTGCGGGTTGGCCTGCAGCACCTCCTCGATCGTGTTCCGGCCCGCCGCGATCCGCGACAGCCACTCCACGTGCCGCGCCGTGATCGCCTCGACCGTCCTGGTCTCCTTGGTCCGGGGCGGCGGCGGCCCCAGCGCGATCGTCCACTCCCGCGCCAGCTCCCGCTTGTACACGTTGTTCGCGTCGTCCATGACGCCCTGCACCTTGTGCAGGAAGATCCACGCCAGCTCCTTGTGCAGCAGCAGGTCCGCCGGGTTCGCCGGGATCCCCTCGTCGCGCAGCAGCCGGATCCCCGCGTTCACCCACTGCCAGCGCTCACCGGCCGTCTGCGTCGCCACCGAGATGTTGTACGCCAGGTTCCAGGCGTGGAACGCCCACACGCGCGGGAACCGCGGCTGCAGCCGCGTGATCGACCGCGCCAGGTCCACGGCCTCGTAGTACTTGCCCGCCTCCTTGAGCTCGTTGGCGCGGATCCACAGCCAGTTGACGAACAGCCCGCGGAACGCCCCGAGCGCCACCCCAAGCGCCTCCTCACGGGTCATGCCCTCCTCGGCCTTGCCCGTGTACGTCAGCTGGTTCCGGCCCGCCGACGACGCGATCCGCACCGTCAGCAGGCCGCTGGCCGCCAGCGATACCGCCAGCGCGATCGAGGCGACGAGTTGGGTTCGGGCAAAGGCTCGCATGCGGGAGGTCCGGCGGGCGGGTGAGGGTTCTTCGGTGCTACTGGCCCGAGTAGGTGGCCAGTTCGCGCCGGCGGAAGATGAACGATCCGATCGCGAACAGGGCGGCGTTCAGCGAGCCCAGAATGACGGTCGATTGCACGAGCAGGTTCCACGACAGCAGCCGTCCCTCGACCACGTTCGCCACCGGCGACAGGTCCGAGTAGAACCGGAAGATCGTGCTGATCGGGGTCGCGATGGCGATGATCGGCACGCGCCACCAAAGGAACTCCCGCTCGCTGCCCTGGATCGTGCCGTAATTGTCCAGCGCGCTGGCCAGAAACGTCGCCCCTTCGGCCATCCACAGCACCCCGAACGCCGTCAGGCACGCCACCGGGAACGACAGGAACGTCGACGCCGCGATCGCCACCATCGCCAGGAAGCTCGTCTTGAGCCACAGCACCACCGCCGCGCGAAAGAAGTTCCACCGCCAGTCGCTCACCGGGTACGACAGTTCCAGCCCGTCCGGCGGGAAGACGATCGTCTCCCGGTTCACCGTCTGGCGGGCCAGGTCCCCGTTGAACACGTACACCGGCAGCACCCAGTCCGTGCCCGTCGATCCGTCGTTGTTCTGCACCTGCTTCTCGGTGATCGCAGACGCCGACAGCGTCATCGACAGCGTCTGCCCCAGCGGCGCCGACACCACCTGCGGGTTCCACCCCGGCACCAGGAACGTGATCCGGTAAAGCTCCGTCGGCAGGTTGCTCCCCGCGTTGAACCGGTAGCGGAACGTCAGCGGCCGCCCCAGTTGCTTGGCCGCCTTCAGACCGTCGAACTCGTACAACTGCGGCCGGTCAAGGTTCGGCGGCACCGACAGGAACTCCGTCAGCCGGTCCCGCGCCACGTCCAGCATGATCCGCTGCTCGTCCGGACGGGGCGTCACCTGCGTCAGGTCGTTGTTGAACTCCTGCATCGCCAGGTCGAACCGGCGCTTCACCTCCGCGTTGATCGCCGCGGCGTCCGCCGGCGGGATCGTCGGCCGCACCGTCTCCCTCGCCACCAGGATCTGCGACTCGAGCACCAGCCGGTCCTCGGTCACCGCCAGCGTCTCGTCGGCGGGAACGAACGGGGCCCGCTCGTCGGGCGCCTTGCCGTTGCGCAGGTACTCGGTGAACAGGAACACCCCCGCCGCGCTGGCCAGCAGCAGCACCGCCGAAACGCCCACCACGCCGAGCCACTTGCCCAGCACGTACTGCCACGACTTCACGGGCTTGGTCATCGTCTGCCAGATGATCTTGTCGCGCTGCTCGAACGCCACGCTCCCGGCGGCCAGGAAGACCGTCAGCAGCGAGATCAGCCAGAACGCCCCGCCCGTGCCGTACTGCAGGAACGCCTGCACCCGGTACCGAAGCGGCGTGTTGGCGTCCAGCGTCCCCGGCAGTGCCGCCAGCGCCACCACCAGCACGACCATGAACACCACGGTGATCCGCATCCGCACCGCCTCGGAGACCACGTTCCGCGCGATCGCCGTCACCGGGTTCGACGCCGCCAGCGCCACCCGCAGCGCCTGCATCAGCCCGCTGAACACCGAGGCCAGCGTCAGCCCGAACGCCAGGAACAGCCCCAGCCCGCGCCACGACTCGCCCCCGAACGCCACCAGCGGCGCCGCCGTCACCAGCGCCGCCACCGCCACCGCAAGGTACGTCAGCCCCGACCC
>JAEUIX010000281.1 GCA_016794945.1 Phycisphaerae bacterium | reverse complement strand
GGGGCGGTGCGCCGTTGGCGCGGGCGGGTTGGCCGGCCGCGCGATGGATCGAGACGCCGCTGGGGCCGGTGCGGGTGCGGGCGAGCGGCGCGGGCGTGGTGGCGGTGGAGTTCGTGGACGGCGCGGCGGATGCGGAACGGGCGCGCGATGAACCGTCGGGCGGCGCGGGCGCGCCGGCGGGGGAATACGCGGCGCGGTGCGCGGCGGAGTTGCTGGAGTATTTCGCCGGGCGGCGGCGGGAGTTCAGCGTGCCGCTGGACCTGCGGGGCACTGCGTTCGAGCGGCTGGCGTGGGCCGAGTTGCGGCGCGTGCCGTACGGCGCGACGAGCACGTACGGGCAGCAGGCGGCGGCCATGGGGCGCGCGCGGGCGGCGCGGGCGGTGGGGCGGGCCAACGGGCGGAATCCGGCGGCGATCGTGGTGCCGTGTCACCGGGTGATCGGCGCGGGCGGCGCGCTGACGGGCTACGGCGGCGGCCTGGAACGCAAGCGCTGGCTGCTGGCGCACGAGGCGGGCGCGGGTGGTTGAACGGTCGAACGGCGATGACAGCCGATGAGCTGGTCGCCGCGCTCCCCGGGTCAGATGCCCATGGCCTGGAGCATGGCCTTGCCCATGTCGGCGGGGCTCATGGCGACGGTGACGCCCGCGGCCTTGAGCGCGGCGATCTTGCCGTCGGCGGTGCCGACGCCGCCGGCCTCGATGATGGCCCCCGCGTGGCCCATGCGCCGGCCGGGCGGCGCGGTGCGGCCGGCGATGAACGCCGCGACCGGCTTGGTGATGGAGGACTTGATGAACGCCGCGGCGGCCTCTTCGTCGCCGCCGCCGATCTCGCCGATCATGAGGATGCCGTCGGTGTCGGGGTCGCTGTTGAACAGGCGCAGGCAGTCGATGTGGTTGAGGCCGCGGACCGGGTCGCCGCCGATGCCGACGCAGGTGGACTGGGCCAGGCCGAGGTTGGAGGTCTGCCAGACGGCCTCGTAGGTGAGGGTGCCGGAACGGGAGACGATGCCGACGGACTTGCCCCGCTTGGATTGCGAGACGTGGGTGTGGATGTAGCCGGGCATGATGCCGATCTTGCAGCCGCGGTCGGTGAAGGGGTCGGCTGGGCCGGCGCCCGAGCCGGTCTTGGGCCCGGGGGTGATGACGCCCGGGCAGTTGGGGCCGACGAGGGTGATGTGGTTGGGGGCCAGGGTGCCGAAGCCGCCGGCGGAAGTGACGACGCCGCGGCAGGCGGCGCGCTGGGCGTTCATGTCGTCGAGCACGGCGCGGGCGCGGACCATGTCCTGGACCGGGATGCCCTCGGTGATGGCGCAGATGAGGGTGATGCCGGCTTCGGCGGCCTCGATGATGGCCTCGGCGGCGAAGGCCGGGGGGACGAAGATCATGGTGGCCGAGGCGCCTGTGGCGCGGACGGCCTGGGCGACGGTGTCGAAGATGGGCAGGCCGTTGTCGTCCTTGGAGCCGCCCTTGCCGGGGGTGACGCCGCCGACCAGGCGCGTGCCGTAGTGGAGGCAGCCGCGGGTGTGCTGGGCGCCGAAGGCGCCGGTGATGCCCTGGCAGATGACACGGGTGGATGCGTCGACGAGGATGGCCATAGAGGCGGCAAGGATAGCCGAGGGGTGTTGGAATGCCGGGGGCGCGCCGGCGGCGGGTGCTGGTGGTCCGGCGGGGGGCCGGTGGTGGAAGCCTGGGGGATCTCACTGGGGTTTTGACTAGAAATCACGGAGATGCACCGCCGGCGGGGGTTAGCGGCCGCGGGCGCGGTAGGCTGACGTTGGCGGGTGGTTCCGCGGGGCGGGCATGGGCGCGGCGGGGGCGGCAGGGAGCAAGCCATGAAGGTTCATCGTGGAGCCGTGGCGGCGTTGATGCTGTCGGCGGGGATGACGGTGTGCGTGGGCAGCGCGTGGGCGCAGCGGGCGATCGCCTTCGGGTCGCGGACGGGGTGGGCGTCGAACAACCCGCCGCCGGTGCTGACGACGTCGTCGTCCGGGACCGGCGCGGCGACAACGGCGGGGAGCGTGGTGACGAGCGGGGGCTCGACGGGGGCGGTGCTGTACCGGGCGGACATCGGCGCGAACGAGAACGGCGATGCGACGTTCGACAGCATCAACGTGAACAACACCGGGAACTTCGTCGGCACGAACTTCCTGCTGGGGATCAACTCGGACGTGGTGGTGCCGATCCTGGTGAACGGGCGGGTGATCTTCGGGGGCAACACGGTCCCGCTGGCGAACCACAGCGAGACGAACGTGACGGTGCGTGCGGAGCTGTGGCGTGAGACGGGCGTTGGGACGGGGGTGTTCGCCAGCACGGGGCAGAGCACGCAGTACCAGCAGCTGCTGACGGGGCCGATCCACGCGCCGGTGGGAACGACGTGGGACATCAACTTCACCGGGGTGGCGCGGTTCCTGAACCAGACGGGGGGCGACAACCGGCGGTACCAGGTGCGGGTGACGTTCCTGACGGGCGGGAACGTGAACCTGGCGGGGTTCAGCGAGGTGGGTTCGGAGTTCCGGATCGATCTGTCGTCGGCGGCGAACTACGGGGCGGTGGTGAGCGTGTCGGCGGAGCCGGCGGGGTACGCGGGCAACTCGCGCGGGGCGGTGGGGGCGGCGCGGGGGCGCGGGGATTTCGGCGTGACGGGGTCGGGGTTCGGGGGCGTGCGGGCGGCGGTGGGCATCCTGGAGCCGGGGGTGTCGTACGGCACGCACGCGTCGCTGGCGGGACGGCTGACGGTCCTGAACAACGGCACGGCGGGCAACCGCGCCGACGAGCACACGCTGGCGGTGGCGGGGATCATCGGCTCGAACGGTCCGGACGAGGCGTCCAGCGGGGTGGCGCCCGGGGCGCGCCTGGCCTCGGCGAGCATCGGCGACTGGGGCGGGACGATCGCCGGGGCGACGGCGCTGCGGGCGCACTTCGGCGCGGGTACGCCGTTCGTGCTGAACTACTCGGCGAGCGACGCGGGGTGCAGCGTGCAGGCGCTGGACCGGTTCATCAGCGACAACCCGAACATCACCTGGGTGGCCGCGGCGGGCAATGAGCAGCTGACGGGTCCGGGCGCGGGGTTCGCGGCGCTGGGGAACGTGGAGACGCCGGGGTACGCGTACAACATCATCTCGGTGGGGGCGCTGGAGGGCGGGTTCGACCGGCCGACGGACTTCTCGTCGACGACGGGCGGGGCGCAGCCGCTGGGGCCGCACATCGTGGCGTCCGGTGAGTACACGCTGGCGCCGGCGTCGCGCGACATCAACGCCAACGGCGCGATCGACGACTACACGCGGTCGTTCCTGGGGGACGACTGGCGTTACGCCGGGGCGGCGACGACCGGGCGGATCGCCGGGACGTCGTTCGCGGCGCCGCACGTGGCGGGCGCGATCGCGCTGCTGCACGACTACGCGCTGAACCACGCGGGCGACTTCGACGGGGCGTCGCGCGACCACCGGGTGATGAAGGCGGTGACGCTGGCGGGGGCGGTGACGTCGGGGATCGCGGACCGGGCGGGCAACGCCTGGTCGCAGGGCAGGACGGGCGCGGGGACGATGCTCAGCCCGTTGCTGGTGACGCGGTCGCTGGACAACAACCTGGGCGCGGGGCGGCTGGACGTGCCGGGGATGCTCAGCGTGTACGCGCAGCGCGAGGCGCTGGCCAGCGACGGGAACGCCGCGCGGAACTTCCAGATCAGCATGGTCGGGGCGTCGGGCGTCGTGGGCACCGGCGGCACGCGCACGGGCTTCTGGGACCTGGAGAACGCCGGCGCCGGCGACGGGACCGAGGCCGGGCGCGGGACGGTCGACTACCTGCTGGGGGGCCTGGCCATCCCGACGCCGTTCAGCACGACGTTCGCCCCGCTGCAGTCGTACCTGCGGGCGGTGCTGACGTGGGATGCGCCGACGAACGCGGCGGGGACCGCGTACACGGGCCTGCCGAACCTGGAGCTGCGGTTCTACTGCGACGGGTTCAACGCGGGGAACGTCGCGGGCTTCGACCCGGCCAACCCGGCGGACGACATCCTGCTGGCGCGCACGACCGGCGCGGGGGAGAACATCCGGCTGCTGGACCTGTTCATGAGCGCCGTGACATCGCTGGCGCCGGCGCCCGGTGCGACGCTGCTGCCGAACTTCTACATCCAGGTGGCGAACCTGAGCACCAGCGACGTGACGTACGGGCTGGCGGTGTCGCTGATCCCGATCCCCCTGCCGTCGGGCGGGGTGGTGGTGCTGGTGGGCGTCGCGTTGGCGGCGCGGCGGCGTCGGGCGGCGTGATCGGCCGCGCCCGGCCGGGTCGTCGCGCCGGGACGGCGTTCGTTGGGTATTGCGGATCGAGGAGATCGCGGTAGGCTGTGCGAGGTTTCAACCGGGCCTGATGGCCTGGTTGGTGGTCGGGTCGGGCGAACGTGAGGAGCGGAGAGCCATGAACATCATGCGCGCGGTGGGTGTGTCGCCGGTGTCGGCGTGTGCGATTGTGCTGGCGATCGGGGTTGGCGCTTCGGAGTGCCGGGCGCAGAGCCCGCTGACGCTCGACACGGGGTGGGCGCTGGCGCCGGCGGGGGGAGGCGTTCCCAACCCGTACGCGCTGTACGTGCGGGTCGGCACCGCCGCCAACGGCGCCTACGACCC
>JAEUIX010000233.1 GCA_016794945.1 Phycisphaerae bacterium | reverse complement strand
TCAGCGAGCGGGAAGTTGTTGCGCACTTCTACCCACGCACGCATCAAAGCACCCCACCGCCCGCGCGCCCTCACGACTCGCGACCCGCGACTTCCCTGCCCGCCCCTCGCGACCTGCCTTTCTTTGGCCATTTGACCCTTTGTCATTTGGCCGTTTGCTCTCAGTCTCGCGTCTCGCGACTTGCGACTTGCAACTTCCCTTCCTCACCTTGCCCGCGTGCCCTCCGTGTACCATTCCGCCGGCCGCAAGCCCACCGGCTGGAAGGGCATGCGCGACCATGTGCAGTTCGACGGCCGGCGCTACCGCTACCGGCCGCGGAGGTAGTCCTGGTGGCTTGAATCCAGCTCAAGTTCTGGAGTCTTGCTCAGAGATTCAAGTGGCAAATGGAGCCACACCCCGACGTTGACCATGCAATGTGGGATGCACAGGTCCGGCTCCGCAAGGGCAAGCCGCTGCGGGCGGGTGAGTGGCCGTCGCCCGCGCCGCTGTTCGTTTACGATCAGCGCCCGCCGGTCTTTGAGGACTTCCCAGTACCCAATAGCGACATCTGTGTCGCCTCCGATCCCCTTCGCGCGTTCCTGGAGCGGGAAGCGCCCGGCGCCTGCGAATTCCTGCCGATCCGCATCCAGGGCCCCGGCATCGAGTCGGTCCCGCACCGCTTCTGGGCGATCAACTGGATCCGGGTCTTCGACTGCCTCGACCCGCGCTCGATGGAACAGACCGAGGACGGTCCCCGGGTCGCGGTGCCGGTCATCGACCCGTCGCAGATCCCGCTCGACGGCGTGCTCGGCTTGCTCGGCGGGTATCAGGTCGTACGGCTCATCCGCAACGACCTGCGCCTGAAGCTCATCCGCGCCGGGTTCACCGGCCTGGACTACTACAGCATCGCCCACCGCGACGGCACCGACTTCCTCCCGTTCATCCGCGCCGACGGCACCATCGTCCTGCCCGACGGCGCCCCCGCCGACACACGCCTCCCCCCGCCGCGGCCGAAGTCCCCCAAGCCCCACGCCTCCCGCCGCACCAGCCGCACCAGCCGCAAGCGCAAGTGAGCCCCGCCCCGCGCGTTCCAGCCGCCCGCCCTGGTCCCGCCTGCTCCCGGCCGTTGCTCAGCGCGACCACCCGCGTCAGGAACTCCGTTCTCAGTGCAATCCCCCGGGCGACCGCACCACCTCGGGGTAACCCGAGGTTCCCGATGAAGTTGAACCCGGCCGCGCCCGGGGTGGTACAACTCCTTGGGTGTGCGCGGCCTTTTCAGCCGGCGATCGTGAGCCAAAGGAGCCACCATGACACAGTTACCCGGTGCGACGTCACGGCCGGCGTCGGGCGGGGCGCCGCGGGTGCTGGCGCTCGCGGCGGTCGCGCTTTCATCGGCGCTGGCCGGCGCGTTCGTCACGTACCGCGTGATGCGCAGCCAGGCCGAGCACCCGACCCCTGCGCCCGCGAACGGGACCGAAGCGCCGCCCCGCGTGATGCCGGGCTCCAAGTCGATGCGGATCGAGGAGCCCGCCCGTCCGGTGGAAGTGATGCCGGGGAGCAAGCGCCTGGCCCCGGTGTTCGAGACGCCGCGCCCGGTGATGCCGGGGTCGAAGGTCGAGGCTCCGCTCATCCCGCCGCCGGCGTCCCCGCCCGGCCCGGGCGAGCCGCCGAAGCCCTGACCGGTCGATTCGCCGCCCACGGGAAGCCGCACCATGACGCCCACGGCGCTGCTCTACTCGGCCGGAATCAGCTTCGCGTTTCTCCTCGTCGTCTTCTGGCCGATGGAGCGCGCGTTCCCCGCGCGCCCGGGCCAGCGGTTCTTCCGGCCGGAGTGGTTCACCGACCTGCTGTTCTTCCTCGGGCAATACCTGCTCTGGGGCGGGCTGGTGCTGGCGGGGCTGACGGCCGTGAGCCACTGGCTCGACGGCGTGGTGCCCGCGGGCTTCCGCGCCGGCGTCGCGGCGCAGCCCTGGTGGCTGCAGGCGGTGGAGGTCGTGCTGCTCAGCGACTTCTGCGTCTACTGGGGCCACCGGGCGCAGCACCGCTTCCCGCTGCTCTGGCGCTTCCACGCGGTCCACCACAGCGCCGAGCACCTCGACTGGCTCGCCGCCCACCGCGAGCACCCGCTCGACAGCATCTACACCCAGACGCTCATCAACCTGCCCCCGTTCGTGCTCGGCTTCCCCGTCGAGACGCTCGCCGGCCTCGTCGCCTTCCGCGGGCTGTGGGCCATCTACATCCACTCCAACGTCCGCCTGCCCATCGGCCCCCTGCGCTGGTTCATCGGCGCGCCCGAGCTGCACCACTGGCACCACGACCGCGACAAGGACGCCGGCAACTACGCCAACATCTCCCCGCTCATGGACCTCGCCTTCGGCACCTACGTCTGCCCAGACCACGAGCCCCACGCCTTCGGCCTGCGCGACCCCATGCCCCGCGGCTACCTCCCCCAGCTGCTCGCGCCCCTCCTGCCGTCCCGATGGTGGCCCGCGCGTCGCAGCGCCGCTCATCGCCCCGCGCCCCGCGAACCGGATCAGCCCTGACCCGCGGCGTGGGCCGTGGGCGGCGGGATCGGCTCGAGCATCGGCGCCGCACCGGGCCGCGCAGACCGCTGGCGCACGCGGATCGCCCGCGCGGCCAGGAACGTCGCCCCGATGTGCGTGCAGTAGAAGTAGACGCCCCAGCCGGCGTAGGCCATGGTCCCGCTGATCGAGCGCGTCGCGAACAGGAAGATGAACAACGCCGCCACCGTCACCTCGACCAGGCTCGACTTCTTCAGCGCGCCGGCGATCTGCAGCAGCGTCGACGCCCGCAGGCGCGACACCCCGCCCGGGCGCGCCGCCCGCCGGGATGCGGCGCGGGCCCACTCCAGCAGCACCAGCTTCGCCAGCGGGATGCCCAGGCTGATGCACAGGATCACGCTGGCCAGCAGCCACATGCCCCCCGCGTACGCCCCGAGAATCGCGCCGTAGATGCTCTTGGCCTGCCCCTCGCCGATGAACCGCCCGACGAGCGTCTCCTGCGTGTTGACCAGCAGCACGCTCGGCAGCAGCACGCCGCACGCCAGCGACGACCACGCCACGAGCATCAGCACGTACACCGACAGCGCCGACGGCGCCCGCGCCGACCGCCCCAGCCCCCGCACCAGGCTCACCCACGCCGGGACCGCGCCGATCGCCAGCAGCGCCCAGAACCCGCCGCACATCACCCAGCCGCTCGCCGCCAGCCGCCGGTTCGCGTCGTCCAGCGCCGCCTGGCGGTTCTCGAAGCCCTCGTACCAGCCGAACGAGATCTTCTGCAGCGACTGCTTCCACAGCGCCTCGACCGACCCGCCCAGATTCGTCAGCGCGATCGTCTGGTCGAACGCCCGGATGTGCCCGAACCCCGCGACGCAGCACGCCACCGTCAGCGACAGCACCGCCGCGAAGACCCCCGCGCGCAGCCACCCCCGGCGCGGTTCATCGGCGGCCTGTGTTTCCGGATGCTCGGGCAAGCGGGGTCCCTCCCGGGCGATGGTATCGCCGGGCTGGCCGCGGCCGCGAGCGCGCGCCCCGGGCCTACGGGTTGCCGGTCGGCTCGGCCGCGCCCGTCTCGCCGGTCATCTCCGGCGGCAGCTCGGGCACCTTGCGGAGCTTCGAGTCGATGCGCCGGTGCTCGGCGGCCGGCACCGAGAGCGTCTTCTGCGGCTCGCCGTAGCGCTGGCCCTTGGGCCAGAGGTCCCACTTCATCATGTCGGGGTAGATCGGGCTGGGGTCGCGCTCGCCGACGCCCACCTTGTCGCCCCGCTCCTCGTAGAACTTGAACACCAGCTCCCTGCCCACCGGCACGTCCATCGAGAACACCGTCTGCCCCGTCCGCGTGTCGATGATGCTCACCGTCCACGGCTGGTACGAGTGGCTCTCGTAGCAGTACTGGTCGCCGCTGTAGCCCGGGCCGCCCGGGGCCCAGCAGCCGCCCGCCGCGGCGGCGGCACAGAGAAGGACCGCGATCGTCGCGCGCACCGTCGTGATCTTGGACATTCCATTCGCTCCGTGGCCCCGCGGGGGCCGAAGGCAATCAACGCGCCCGCCCGGGCGGGCAGCGGCGGTCACCAGGAGTGTATCGGACGGGCCATGGGGGGCTGGTGAGAGGGGTGAACGGGCCCCGCGCCAACGTCCACCCGCGCCGCACCCCCCGCCGGCAAAAACGGGCAGGAATTGCCGGGCCCGCTCGCCCCGCACGCCCGGCCGCCGCCGGCGGCGTGATAGAGTGGTACGTCCGGAGGGCCGCGGCGGATCGCCGCCCCCGCGATCGAGCCGAAAGGCACGCAGCCATGGCGGCTCGACCCCGCCGCGGCGGGCAGCAGAAACGACGAGTGCAGCAGGCCCCCGGCTCGCGCCGCATGCGCGCAGCGCCCCGCACGCGCCGCACCGGCCGGCCCAAGGGCGGCCCCTCGGCCCGCCCCGCCTCCACCCCGGGCGGCCCCGGCCCGCTCCCGTTCCGCGTCGGGCACGGCTACGACCTGCACCGGCTCGAGGCCCGGGCCCCCGCCGGCCGCGGCCGGCCGATGATCGTCGGCGGCGTGATCCTCGACGACCCCGAGTTCGCGCTCGGCCCCGTCGCCCACAGCGACGGCGACGTGCTCTACCACGCCGTCACCGACGCGCTGCTCGGGGCCCTGGGCCTGCCCGACATCGGTCAGTTGTTCCCCGACACCGCCGCCGCCCACGACGGGCAGGACTCGGCCGACTTCCTCCGCGAGGCGGTGC
>JAEUIX010000216.1 GCA_016794945.1 Phycisphaerae bacterium | reverse complement strand
GGCGCGTAGCGGGCCATCGCCTCGGTGAGGGCGGCGTCGAGGCCTTCCTTCTCGCCGTCGATGATGTGGGAGCGCAGGCGGTCCTCGATCGACTGCTCGGCACGCCGGGCCTTGGCCGCGGCGGGGGCCGTTTCGTCCTTGAACAGGGCGATGAAGGCGGCCAGGGGGTCGAAGCCGTCGCGCCGGCGGTCGTAGATGAGGTCGAGGGCGGCGTTCCACTGGTCCTGTGGGATCTTGTTGCGCGGGAGGATCTTGGAGAAGTGGAGGATGGCGCTGGTCAGGCCGGCGTCGGTGAGCTCGTGCAGGAAGGCGGAGTTGAGGACGATCCGCGCGGCTGGCTTGAGGCCGAACGAGACGTTGGAGAGGCCGACGGTGGTCTGGCAGTTGGGCAGGGCGGCGGCGATGCGCCGGACGCCCTCGATGGTCTCCAGGGCGCTGCGGCGGTCGCTCTCCATGCCGGTGGAGATGGGCAGGACCAGGGGGTCGAAGAGCAGGTCCTCCTCGGCCAGGCCGTGGACGGAGGTGGCGCGCCGGTGGGCCCGCAGGGCGATGGCGAGCTTGCGCTCGGCGGTGCGGGCCATCGAGGCTTCCTTGTCCTCGTCGATGGAGCCGATGACCAGCGCGGCGCCGTAGCGCCGGGCCAGGGCGCAGACGTGGTCGAACTTCTCGGGGCCGTCCTCGAAGTTGGCGGAGTTGATGATGCACTTGCCGGGTGCGTGGCGCAGGCCGGCCTCGAGCGTGGCCAGCTGCGTGCTGTCGAGCATGAGCGGGACGTCTACCTGGCGGACGACGCGCTTGACGACCTCGGCCATGTCGCGCGGGTTGTCGCGCCCGGCGTAGTCGACGTTGACGTCGAGCACGTGGGCCGAGTCGTGCCGGACCTGCTCGCGCGCGAGGCTGACGATGCCGTCGAAGTCCTCGGCCTCGAGCAGCTGCTTGAACTTGCGCGAGCCCGAGGCGTTCATGCGCTCGCCGATGATGAGGATCGAGTTGTCCTGGCGGTAGGGCGTCGGGGCGTAGAGGCTCGTGACGGCGCCCGGCGGGGCGGCGCGCCCGGCCGCGGCGGCCCGGGCCCGGTCGCCCACGGCGCGGGCCAGCAGCTCGATGTGAGCCGGCGTGGTGCCGCAGCAGCCGCCGACGAGGCCGACGCCGTCGGCCTCGACGAAGCGCATCATCGCCTCGACGAACGGTTGCGGCTGCAGCGGGTACTCGGTGCGGCCCTCGTGCAGGATCGGCAGGCCCGCGTTGGGCACGACCGAGACAAGCCCGCGGCCCGTGCCTCCGGTCCAGTGCCGGCCGAGCCAGTGCACGTGCTCGGTCATCTCGGTGGGGCCGGTGGCGCAGTTGAGTCCCAGGGAGAAGATCGGGTAGCCGCGGAGCGCCGCGGCGGCGGCCTCGATGCTCGAGCCCATGAGCATGGTGCCGGTGGTCTCGATGGTGACCGAGACGAGGATGGGGATGTCGTCGGGGCCCCTGGAGCGTTCGGTGAGGGCTTCGAGGCAGGCGTTGACGGCGCACTTGATCTGCAGCAGGTCCTGGCAGGTTTCGATGATGAGCGCATCGGCGCCGCCGTCGATGAGGCCGCGGGCCTGTTCGCGGTAGGAGGCGAACATGTCGGGCCAGGTGGTGTTGCCGAGGGTGATGAGGCGGGTACCGGGGCCCATGCTGCCGAGGACGAATCGCGGCTTGTCGGCGGAGCGGAACTTGTCGCAGGCGGCGCGGGCGACCTCGGCGGCCATCTTGTTGAGGGCGTAGGTCTGGTCCTGGAGGCCGAACTCGGCGAGCACGAGCTGGTTGGCGCCGAAGGAGTCGGTCTCGACGGCGTCGGCGCCGACGCGGAGGAACGACTCGTGGATCTCCCCGATGACGTCCGGGCGGGTCTTGACGAGGATGTCGGTGCAGTTCTCGCAGCCGCAGTAGTCGCGCTCGACGGAGAGGTTGCGGGCGAAGATGGAGGTGCCCATCGCCCCGTCGAGGATGAGGACGCGTCTGGCGGCGTGCTGGGCGAACAGGCTGGGCATCGGTGCGGAGTCCTACGCCGCTGGGGCTGGTCGGTTCATCCGTATTTCCGGATGAATGGATGAAGTATACCGGGTTGGCCGGGCGGGCGAGGTCTTATCGGCCCGTTGGGGGCGGCCCCCCACTGCCGGCGGGGACCGGCGCGGCCATGGCACGGTCCGCCGCGCGTTGCAGGACGTTCAGGAGCGCGCGTTGACCGTCGGCGGAGGGGTGGATCTCGTCGCGGTAGACGCGGCGGCCGGCGGCGAGAGCGCCGGCGAAATCGCGCCCGGACTGCTCGACGGGAACGCCGAGCGATTCGAGCAGCGCCTGGAGCTTGGCGTGGCCGGCGTGGAAGGCGCCGGTGAGCTCGCTCTGCGTGGCGTGCTGCACGGCGGCGATGCGCACGCCGCGGGCGCGGAGCAGGGCGACCATGTCGCGGAGCGCGGCCTCGGACTGGCGGGTCATGGCTTCGGGCGGGTTGGCTTCGTCGTGGGTGGTGGGCGCGCTGGATCGGCCGAGGAGGCGCGGGCCGTAGTTCTCGATGACTTCCTGCAGGGCGAGCAGGGGGCGGCGGGTGGGCATTTCCCAGGTGAGCGGGGCGAAGGTGGGCACGTCGCCCCAGTCGTAGCTGTTGAGCACGAGGATGGCCAGGTCGGCGTCGAAGGCTCCGAACTCGCGCAGGTAGGCGAGCTGGTTGTCGGGGCCCCAGGAGCCGGCGGAGATGTTGCAGACGGTGATGCGCGGGCGGGACCAGGCCCGCTCCAGCGCGGGGCCGAGCAGGGCGGTGGCCAGGTCGGCATCGTCGGTGGGCGAGCCGCCGTTGACGACGCTGTCGCCGATGACCAGGATGCGGAACTCGCCGGGGGGCTTGGCCTGCGGCAGGTCGGGCGAGCGCATGTGCCAGCGGTTGATGCTGACGGTGTGGCCGAAGCGGCGGTAGACGCCCGGCTGCATGAGGTACTCGATGGTCGGGTGCGTGCGGTAGAGCGGCGGATCGCCCAGGCCCAGGGCCAGGCGCAGGGTGAGTTCGGCCGCGATGAGCCCCAGGAGCGCGAGCGAGCCGAGCGCGATGAGCCAGCGGCGGAGGCGTCGCGGGGTGCGCGGGGGCCGAGGGGGATGGGATGCGGAGTCCGCGCCGATGCGCGGAGCGTCAGCGGGCCGTGGTGCGCCGGACGCGGGCGGACCGTTCATGGGGAATGGATCGGCGATCGGGCGATCAGGCCGGGAGCGGAAGGACCGGGGCGGGCGCTGCGCCGGGGGCGCGGGGCCCGCGACGCCGCGGCGTCAGGCCTTCTTGGCGGGCTCTTTGCCCTTGAAGTAGTTGCCCTGGAACTTCTTCTGGAACTTCTCGACGCGGCCGGCGGAGTCGACGAAGGTCTGCTTGCCGGTGAAGAACGGGTGCGAGCCGGACCAGACTTCGACGTGGAGCTCGGGGACGGTGGCGCCGCAGGTCATGACCTGCACGCCGTTGTGGAAGACCTTGCAGGCCGGGAACCACTTGGGGTGAATCTTGGCTTTCATGGCTGGCTCGCTGATTCGGGGCTGCGTGAGCGGGTGCGTGCGTTGCTGCGCGGGATCGGTGAGACGAATGCGGTTGGGCGGACGGGTGTGCCGGCCGCGAGTCGCCGACCCGCCCAAAGCGCCAACGGGCCGCTGAGCGGGGCGGAGATGGTAGGCGGGCGTGCTGGGGAAGGCGTGCGAGTTGACCGATGAATCCCGACCGCTACCCTTGGCCTTGCCGTTCGGGTGCCGATTGGCAGTCGTGCGGGCGTGTCCGGGTCGAGGCGCAGCGGCCGCGGCCCGGAGACGTGCAGAAAACCAGTGTTTCCCCGATAGCTCAATGGTAGAGCGAGCGGCTGTTAACCGCTAGGTTCTAGGTTCGAGTCCTAGTCGGGGAGCTTCAAGGGCCGCGTCCAAGCGACGCGGCCCTGTTCGTTTACGGATCGGGGCGGGACGGTCCCTACGGCACTACGCCAACTCCACGCGGGAATCCGCGAGGTTTGGCGGCCCAGGCCAAGCCGGGCCGAGTTCTCCGGTTTGCCTCGTTCGCGTAGGCCGCACCGCCCAAAGCGGCTTCGGGCCCCATTGGGCACGCCAAACTCTCGGCTCTCGGCAGAGAGCGGCAGGATCGGTTTACAACCCCGGTGCTGATAAGGCCCAT
>JAEUIX010000133.1 GCA_016794945.1 Phycisphaerae bacterium | reverse complement strand
TCGCTCGCCAGGTCGGCGCAGGCGTCCTGCACCAGGTCCAGTTCCCGGAACACCGCCCGGCAGCGGGCGCACAGGTCGGCCTTGGGCACGCCGAAGCCCGCGGCGGTTCCGCCCCGGTCCATCGCGTCCAATTTGGCCTTGAGCAGGTCGAGGCAGACCTGCTTCTCGTAGATGGGGGCCGGCGCGGGGACGGCCGCGGCGCGGGCGGTCATGGCCTTGCGCAGCGCCAGTCGCGCCCGGTGCAGGCGCGTCTTGAGGGTGTTGGCGGCCAAGCCGAGGGCGGCGGCGGCGTCGTCGACCGACATGCCGAGCACTTCCTTGAGCACCAGCGGCAGGCGCAGGTGCTCGGGCAGGCGGGTGATCTCGTGGCGCACGCGGGCGAGGGCCTCGGCGCGCTCGGCGGCCAGGCCGCGGGCGTCGGGGTCGGGCGCCGCGGCGAGCGCGGCGACGGTGGACTCGCCCCAGGGCATGAGCTGCGACATGGCGACGGCGCGCCGGTCGCTGCCGCCCTTGCGGCGGGTGCGCTCGCGGCAGGTTCGGCCGGCGATGGTGTAGAGCCAGGTGCCGGGGTCGCTGCGCCCCTGGAACCGCGGCCAGGCGCGCAGGGCCCGCAGGAAGACCTCCTGCACGAGGTCGTCGGCGTCGGCGCGGTTGCGGCACAGGCGCAGGGCCAGGCCGTGCAGGCGCGGGCCGTAGCGGTCCAGCAGCGCGGGCAGCGCGCTGGCGATGGGCGTTCCGGGTGCGGGCGCCGGAGCGGGGCTCACGCGGGGCTCGGCGAGCGGCGGGCGGGCCGGGTTACGGCCGGCCCTTGGCGACGGCGGTGCGGATGGCCGCGTCCTTCTGGCCGTCGGTCATGGCGTCCCACTTCTTGATGCACCCGTTGCAGCAGAAGCCGACGCGCTGGCCCTTGTGCTCGCGGACGATCGCGGGGTTGACGGGGTCGTTGGGGTTGACGACGCAGTAGCCGTTGACGGTGGTGATGGTGCCGACCTTGACGTCCTGGCACTTGTCGCCGGCGCAGTCGTTGCAGGCGCAGCCGGCGAAGCCGAGGGCGGACAGGGCGATCGTGGCACAGAGGATGGAACGGGTGAATCGCATGGGTGAACCTCCGATGTCCACGATGATAGCAGACGCCGGCGGCAAATCCGGACCGGCGGGTCGAGATTTCTGCTCCCGGAGCGGGGGGCGGGCTTGCATTCTGGATATTTGAGTCGATAATTGAATGGAGCCGCCGCCCGGCGGGTGCGCCATGGCCGATGCCCCGGTCGAAGCCCCGAATGTCCGCGTGCCGCTGACGGTGCTGCCGGCGCGACCGGTGGCCCGGCGGGGGTCTGCGTGGAAGTGGCGCGCCGCGGTGCTGATCGTGGTGTACGGCGCGATCACGGCGCACGTGCTGCACTGGTGGATCACGGGGCGGTCGGCGGGACGGTTCGTGCTCTCGGACTCGATGCGCACGCTCGAACTTGGCGAGATCAACCCGGGTTTCCTGCTGTTCGCGGGGTCGCTGCTGGCGACGGCACTGGTCGGGCGGTTCATGTGCGGCTGGATGTGCCACATGGGGGCGCTGCAGGACCTGTGCGGGTGGCTGCTGCGGCGGGCGGGGATGCGCCCGCGCCTTTTCCGGTCGCGGCTGCTGGGGTACGTGCCGGTGGTCATGGCCCTGTACATGTTCGTGTGGCCGACAGTCCGGCGGGACGTGGTGGCGCCGCTGATGGGCGTTGCGGCGGCGGAATTCCCGGGCTGGTCGCTGGACCTGTCGAGCGAGCGGCTGTGGGATGGGCTGCCGCCGTGGTGGGTGGCGGTGCCGTTCCTGCTGCTGTGCGGGTTCGCGACGGTGTGGTTCCTGGGGGCGCGGGGGTTGTGCCGGTACGGGTGCCCGTACGGGGGACTGCTGCTGCCGGCGGAGCAACTGGCGGTGGGTCGCGTGGTGGTGGACCCGTCGCGGTGCGACCAGTGCGGGCTGTGCACGGCGGCGTGCACCGCGGGCGTGCGCGTGCACGACGAGGTGCGGCGGTACGGCGCGGTGATGGACCGCAACTGCGTGCGGTCGCTGGACTGCATCGGCGCGTGCCCCTCGGGAGCACTGCGGTTCGGGGTGGGCCGGCCGGCGCTGGCAGCGCGGGCGCCGGCGGACGACCGGGCGCGCAGGCGGTACGACCTTTCGCCGGGCGAGGAACTCCTGTGCGCCGGGGTGTTCATGGGCACGTTCCTGGCGACGCGGGGCCTGTACGACCTGGTGCCGATGCTGGTGGCGGTGACGATCGGCGTGCTGTCGGCGTTCGCCGCGTGGAAGGCCTGGCGGCTGGTTCGCGACGCGAACGTGCGCCTGGGGCCGGCGCAGCTGCGACTGCGCGGGCGGATCACGGGCTGGGGCTGGGCGTACGCGGCGGGCGTGGCGTCCTGGGCCTTGCTCGTGGCGCACAGCGGGCTGGTGCGCGCGGCCGTGGAACTGGGCGGGCGGGCCGACGAGGGGATCGTCGCGTCGATGGACGAGGCCCTGGCCGGGCGAGCGTCGCCGGACGACCGCGCTTCGGCGCGGCGGGCCGCGGGGTGGTACGGGCTGGCGCGGCCGCTGTGGCGCGGCGGGTGGGCGCTGGCGCCGACGCCGGAGGCTGAGTTCCGGCTCGCGTGGGCGTGCCTGGTGCTGGGCGATGCGGACGGGTCGGAGGCGATCCTGGCGGAGCTTGCCGAGCGGGGCCAGACGCGCGACGCGGCGGCGAGGGAACTGGCTTCGCTGCGGCTGGCGCGCGGCGATGCGGGGGGCGCCGAGGCGGCGCTGGAAGCGGCGGTGACGGCGGACGAGCGATCGTTCCAATCGCGCGACATGCTTGGGCTGCTCTGGGCGCGGACGGGGCGTGCCGATCGCGCCGAAGCGATGTACCGGCGGCTGCTGGAGGATCGGCCGCGGGACACCAGCGCACGGCTGGGGCTGGGGCGGACGCTGGTGGTGTCGGGCCGGACCGAGGAGGGGCTGGCGGTGCTGCGGGGGGCGGTGGCGGATCGGCCGGGCGATGCCGATGCTCGCCGGGAGTTGGCGCAGGCGCTGTGGTCGCTGGGGCGCGAGGCGGAGGCGGCCGAGCAGATCCGCGCGGGGATGGCGGCGCGGCCGGCGCGGGCGGCGGAGCTGCGGCGGCTGGCGTCACGGATGGGGCTGTGGGCGGTGGATTGACGTTGCGCCGGGGCTGGGTGGCACGGCGTCGGGGCCGTGCTATTATGGATGTACAGGTCCAGATATCCAAAGCCGGGAGCCTGTCCATGAAGAGCACGACGGGGCGTTCGCGGGTGACGGTGGCGCTGGTGTCGGCGGGCGGGCTGGCGGCGCTGGCGGGGCTGGTGTGGGCGTCGGTGGTGCCGCTGACGATCGTGGACTTCCGCCTGCGGGGCACGCAGGTGGCGGCGGTGCCGGCGACGGTGATCCACACCAGCGACAACTGCCTGGACTGCCACAGCGGCTACGACGTGCAGAACGACCCGCACTCGACGTGGGCGGGGAGCAAGATGGCCCTTGCGGGGCGGAACCCGCTGTTCTTCGCGCAGATGGCGACGGCGAACCAGGACGCGGCCAACGCGGGGTACTTCTGCATGCGGTGCCACGTGCCGATGTCGTTCGTGACGGGGCACGCGTACCAGGCGGACGGGAGCACGCTGGACGCGACGGACAAGGACGGCGTGACGTGCCACTTCTGCCACTCGATGGTGGACCCGGTCTACCGGCCGGGGCTCAGCCCGCCGGAGGACCTGGCGATCCTCAACGCGCTGCCGGGGGGCCCGCCGCGGCACTACGGCAACGCGATGTTCGTTCTGGACCCGACGGGGACGCGGCGCGGGCCGCGGCCGGATGCGCAGCCGCCGCACGAGTACATCCGGTCGGACTTCTTCAAGACCGGGGAGTTCTGCGGGACGTGCCACGAGGTCGGGAACGTGGCGGTGTCGCGGCGTGCGGACGGGACGTACGGGTACAACGCGCTGAACCAGCCGACGCCGGACGAGGACCCGTGGACGATGTTCCCGCTGGAGCGGACGTACTCGGAGTGGAAACTGAGCGCGTTCGCGTCGGGTGGCGTGGACATGGGCGGGCGGTTCGGCGGGACGCGGGGGCCGGTGGTGAGCACGTGCCAGGACTGCCACATGCCGGGGGCGGTGGCGGCGCCGTGCCTGTACACGGAGTTCCGGGGGAACATGGCGCGGCACGAGTTCGCCGGCTCGGGCGCGCAGGTGCTGGACATCATCGCGGCGCACACGGCCGGTGACCCGGCGGTGGACCAGGCGGCGATCGCGCGGGCGCGTGATGCGGCGGTGCGGATGCTCAAGCGCGCGGCGACGCTCGAGACGACGCAGCGGGGCGGGCGGTTCGTCGTGCGGGTGATCAACGAGTCGGGGCACAAGCTGCCGACGGGGCACATCGAGGGGCGACGGGTGTGGGTGAACGCCAAGTTCTACGACGCCGGCGGGCGGCTGATCGCCGAGCGCGGGCGGTACGACCTGGAGACGGCGGAGCTGCACGGGCAGGACACGACGGTGTTCGAGATGCACGTGGGGCTGAGCGCGGCGGCGGCGAAGCTGACGGGGTATGCGGCGGGGCCGACGGGGCACATGGCGCTGGCGGACACGATCGAGAAGGACAACCGGATCCCGCCGCGGGGGTTTGTGAACGCGGCGTTCGAGTCGGCGGGCGCGCCGGTGGTGGGCGCGGAGTACGCCGACGGGCAGCACTGGGCCGACGTGGAGTTCGCGGTGCCGCCGGGGGCGGCGAGCGCCGAGGCGCGGCTGTACTACCAGAACACGCCGAAGGAGTACATCGAGGAGCTGCTGCACAACAACCGGACGGATCACTGGGGCCGGACGCTGCACGCGTTGTGGGAGCGGACGGGGCGGGGTGCGCCGATCGAGATGGCGCGGGCGGGGATGGCGCTGTCGGCGCCGCCGTGCAGCCTGGCGGACGTCGCGACGGCGGGGAGCCAGGACCCCACGCGCGGGCCGGACGGGCGGATCACGGCCGAGGACCTGGACGTGTTCATCGCGGCGTTCTTCCTGGAGTTGCCGGGGCCGGGCGGCGGGCTGCTGGCGGACGTGAGCGACGAACGCGGCGAGCCGACGCCCGACGGCGTGCTGACGGGCGCAGACTTCGACCGCTACGTGACGGCGTTCTTCGAGGGGTGCTGATCGGCGCGGGGCTATCGGCGCGTGAGGACCGCGTGCATGAACTGGACCCAGGAGCCGTCGGGGCCGGGCGTGCGGCTGGTGAGCGTGCGCTGGGTGGGAGAGACGATGGTGATGATGTCCTGGTAGCGCTCGGTCCGGGAGGGGTCGGTGAAGCTGGGGCCTGTGGTGTCGAGCGTGAGCGTGCGCTCTGCGGCGTCGAGCGAGCCTTCGTAGACGAACATGTGGGACATCGGCGAGCCGATCCATGTGCCGACGAACTTGCCGCGGGCGGGATCGAAGCCGAGGGTCATGATGAAGGACATCTGGCCGCCGTCGTGCATGGGGCCGCCGCCCTCGCAGACGGCCCAGAGGTCGCCGAGCATGCGGACGGACTCGCGGCCCTTGAGCTTCATGGGGGGCTGATCGGGGCCCATGACGCACTCGGTCTCGATCGACCAGTCGCCGAGGAGGTTCTTGAGCCAGTGGTGCTGGGGTTGGGCGGGGGGGTGCATGTTGGATTCCGGGAATCGGATGAGCGGTGAAAGGTGATGGAGGTTCCTGTGGCGGCGATCGAGGGACGCCGTCGCGGCGGTCAGGGCGGGAACGTGGCCGCTGGAAGGAGCGCGGCGAGATCGGCCAGTGCACTGATGCGCGAATCGAGCGGATCGGGCGGGCAACCATCGGCGCCGGCGCGGGCCAGGAGCATGGCGATGGGCGAGGGCGCGGCGGGTGCGGGTGGCGCGGGTGGCGGCGGTTGGTGAGCCGGCGCGGCGGGTGCGGCGGCGGTCGGCGCGGGTGCCGGGGCGGCCTGCGGCAGGCGGAGGATGCGGTCGGTGAACTGAAGGAGTGAGGTGGCGGCGCGGCGGACGGACTCGACGCTGGAGGTCGACTCGGAACGCTGGGCGACAACCCAGCGGAGGGCGGAAATGCCCTCGGAAATGGCCGCGCGGGCGAGGTCGGCGACGTCGGCGGGGATGGAAACTGCGGGCGCCATGGCGGGAGAATACGGTCTTTGTTTGGGTTGTCAAGGGGAGTGAGGCCAGGGGGAGCAGAATTGGGAGAAACCCTGGGGGGGGAGTAGTCGCGAGACGCGAGTCGCGAGGGAGGGCAGGCCGCGGATCAGCGCGGATGAACGCGGATCGAGACGCGGGGGGCGCCAATTCCACTGGGAGAGGAAGGCAAATATGCAATGGTGTTGTTGCGGCTGCTTTCCAGGGGTGCAGAGCCACCCCTGGCAACATTCGATCATCCCTCCGGGATGAAAGGCGGGGGAGCGCTGGAGGATGGGTTACCAGCAGCCCACTGGAGGATTGAGTGCCAGCAGCACGCTGTAGCAGGGGCCGCCCGCTGCGCGGGCGGGGAGAGCAAGTCGCGAGCCGCGAGGGAGGGAGGGCGGTGGCGCGAGGCGCGGCGATGGCGCCGGGGCCTATGGCTTGCGGGGAGAGAAGGAAGCGGGGCTGGGGACGTGCTGATCGAAGAGGATGGGGTTGCCGTCGGGGTCGGCGATCATGAAGTAGCCGGGGCCGGAGGTGGACTCATCGGCGGCGGGGTTGGGGGAGATGCCGCGGGACTGGAGGGTTTTCTGGATGTCGCGGACGTCGGTGAAGTTGGGGAGGGTGTTCTTGGAGGCGTCCCAACCGGGGTTGAAGGTGAGCATGTTGCGGTCGAACATGCCCTGGAAGAGGCCGATGCGTGCCGCGCCGCTCTGGAGGACGATCCAGTTCTGGGCGGGGTCGCCGGCGACGATGGTGAAGCCGAGCTTCTCGTAGAAGGCGCGGGAGGCGGCGAGGTCTTTGACGGTGAGGCTGACGGAGAAGTTGCCGAGTTCCATGGGATGGTCCTTGGGAAGTCGCGAGACGCGAGTCGCGAGTCGCGAGGAAAGGCAGGGAAGGCGGAAGAAGATGCGGGGGGCGGGGGCGGGCAGGCCGCGGATTGGCGTGGATGGATGCGGATCGGGGCACGGCCGCTCACCTACCTCGCTGGGGGAAGGAGGAAAAGGGGCAACGGTGTTGTTGGGACTGCTTCCCAAGGGTTTACGGCCACCCCTGGCAACACTGTCTCATCCCTCCGGGATGAGAGACCTGCAATATGCGAAGCGACCAACAACAACAGACTTGACCTCACCCCATCTTCCCCACCACCGCCTCGGCGAACTCGGAGCATTTGACCTTACTGACCTGGGTGTCGCCCTCGGCCTTCATGAGGCGTTCGAAGTCGTAGGTGACGGTCTTGGCGGTGATGGCGCCGTCCATGCCCTTGATGATGAGGTCGGCGGCCTCGGTCCAGCCCATGTAGCGGAGCATCATTTCGCCGCTGAGGATGACGCTGCCGGGGTTGACCTGGTCGAGGTTGGCGTACTTGGGGGCGGTGCCGTGGGTGGCCTCGAAGATGGCGTGGCCGGTGACGTAGTTGATGTTGGCGCCGGGAGCGATGCCGATGCCGCCGACCTGTGCGGCCAGGGCGTCGGAGAGGTAGTCGCCGTTGAGGTTCATGCAGGCGATGACGTCGAAGTCGCGCGGGCGGGTGAGGACCTGCTGGAGGGTGATGTCGGCGATGGAGTCCTTGACCAGGAGCATCTTCTTCCACTTGCCGTCGCCGTGGCTGGGCCACAACGCCGCGAGCACGGACTCGACTTCCTTGACGATCCTGCCCTTCTGGTCGGCGGTCATCATGTCGAAGCCGGGGTCGATCATTCTGGCGTTGGCTTCGGCGGAGAGGCCGGGGTTGGCCTCCTTGTTGCCGAGGATCCAGGACTCGCGCTCGGTGACGACCTGGGCGCGGAAGAAGCGGGTGGCGACCTGGTAGCCCCAGTCCTTGAAGGCGCCCTCGGTGAACTTCATGATGTTGCCCTTGTGCACGATGGTGACCGACCGGCGCTTCTCCTTCAGCGCGTAGGCGATGGCCGAGTGCACGAGGCGTTCGGAGCCGATGTAGGAGACGGGCTTGAAGCCGATGCCGACGAAGCCGAACGGCGAGCCGGCGGCGGCGGCCAGGGGCGGGGTGGAGGCGTCGCGCCTGGGCGCGCCGATGGACTCGAGGCGGGCCTGCCATTCGCCAGCGGCCTTGGAGGTGCCGAATCGGATCTTGGCGAAGTCCTTGGGGAAGTGCTGCTGGAGGAACTCGAGGACCTTGGCGGACTCTGGGGTTCCGGCGGCCATTTCGATGCCGGCGTAGATGTCCTCGGTGTTCTCGCGGAAGATGACCATGTCGCAGTCGCCGGGGCGCTTGACGGGCGAGGGGACGCCCTTGAACCAGCGCACGGGGCGGAGGCAGACGTAGAGGTCGAGCATCTGGCGGAGGGCGACGTTGAGCGAGCGGATGCCGCCGCCGACGGGGGTGGTGAGGGGGCCCTTGATGCCGACGAGGTGGGTGCGGAAGGCGGTGAGGGTGTCGTCGGGGAGCCAGTTGTTGAACTTGTTGAAGGACTTCTCGCCGGCGAAGACCTCGAGCCAGTGGATGCGGCGCTTGCCGCCGTAGGCCTTGGCGACGGCGGCGTCGAAGACGCGGACGCTGGCGCGCCAGATGTCGGGACCGGTGCCGTCGCCCTCGATGAAGGGGATGATGGGGTGGTCGGGGACGGAGAGGCCCTTGGGGCCCATGGAGATGCTGGCGGGGCTGGACATTCGCGGGTTCCTGCGTTGGGACGGGGCATCGGAACGGGACAGAGCGACAGGATACCGCGCTGCGCGGGGGCATGGGCGGGTACGGCCGGGCCAAAAAGAACGCCGGCCCGCCGGGGGACGGCGGGCCGGTGAGGGCAGTTGAAGCCCCAGGAGTGCGCTGGTTGAGTCGCCGGCCGGCTTAGCGGCGGCGACGCAGGCCGACGAGGCCGATCAGGCCGAGGCCCGCGGCGGCGGACGGCGAGGGAACGCCGTAGATGATGAAGGGGAGGGTGACGCCGGCGGTGGCTTCGGCGAGCGGGTTCCAAGCCTGGCTCGAGTTGAGGAACTGCAACGCGTTGCCGCCGACGGGGGCGACGGTGCTGCTGACGGGCGGGACGAAGCTGCCGCCGGTGAAGCTCCAGTCGAGCCAGAAGGTGCCGGCGCCGAGCACGAGGTTCGGCATGTTGATGACGACCTCCTGGATGCGGCGGGTGGTGCCGGCCGTGTCGGTGCCGGTGGTGCGGTAGATGTTGGTGAACGCGACGCTGGTGAGGACGTTCGTGGTGGCGTCACCCCAGATGATGTTGCCGCCGGCGTTGGGAGCGGCGTCCCAGATGCGGAGCGTGGCGGCGGTGACCGTGGGGGCGGTGGCACCGGTGGTGTAGACGAAGAAGGAGATCGAGGTGATCTGCCAGGAGGCGTCGCTGAGGAAGTCGTCGGCCAGGCGGTTTCCGGCGGCGGAGCCGTAGCCGAAGGTGCCGCCGGTGGGGCTGATGGCGCTGCGGTCGGCGCCGGCGGCGGCGCCGGTCATGCCACCCGGGTGCGTGACGATGGGGCCGTTGTTGTACAGCTGACCGTACGAAGCGCCCGCGGCGCAGAGCAGCGCCGTCACGGCAAGAGCGGAACGAACCATGTGACCACTTCTCCCCGGGCCGAATGGCCCGAATAGCGTTCCGCGGTGGAGCTCCGCGGCGACGCACTCCTCGCGATCAATAGAGCCTGTGACCCACAAGCTCTCACCTGACTCCGCGTCGAAGGTACACCGGGAACGGGTGGCGTCAAGGTGCTGAGCGGAAAAGTGCTTGGAACAAGGGGGTTTCTGGGCGCGCTCGGCCGGCGGGATGGGGAGATGGGCAAGCTGGGGGAGGCGCGGGACGAAGTTCTGAGTGCGGAGTGCTGAGTGCTGAGTGAATGGCAGGGAGGGCCAGGGGACACGGATTGGCGCGGAGGGGCACGGGTCAGCGGGGGGATTGCAGGGTGTCGGCCAGGTCGCGCCAGAAGGTTGGGTAGCTCTTGGCGACGCAGGCGGGGTTGGCGATCGAGACGCCCGGGCGGCGGAGGCCGATGAGCGCCAGCGCCATGGCGATGCGGTGGTCGTTGTAGGTCTGGAAGACGATGGGCGTGCGCTGCGCGGGCAGGGGCGTGGAGGGCGGAGTGATCTGGAGTGACTGGTCGCCGTCGTCGGCGTCGATGGCGATGCGGGCGCCGACGCGGGAGAGCTCGGTCTGGAGCGCCGCGAGGCGGTCGGACTCCTTGAGTCGGAGCGTGCGCAGGCCGCGGAGCGTGGAGGGGCCGTCGGCGAAGCAGGCGAGGACGGCGGCGTTCATGGCCGTGTCGGGGATGGGGTTGAAGTCGCCGCGGATGGGCTTGATGGCGACGGGGGGCGGTCGGACGGAGACCCCGGAGCCGGCGTGATCGATCATGGCGCCCATGAAGCGGGCGATGCGGAGAAAGCCGACGTCGCCCTGCAGGCTGGATTCGGGGTCGGGCGGCAGGCCGGGGAGCGTGATGCGCGCGCCGGGGCAGAGCGTGGCGGCGGCGGTGAGGACGGCGGAGCTGCGTGCGGCGGGCTAGTTGTCGAGGGCGTAGTGGTAGGGGAGGACGACGGGGAAGCGGAAGGAAAGGACGCCGCGCGTGTGCGAGGTGATGGGGGTGCGGCGGAGGGCGCGCTGGATGAGTTTCCAGGTCATGTCGACGTAGGGCTCGCTGACGAGTTGGCCGCGGACTTCGATGGTGAGCGGGCGTGGGAGGAAGCACGCCGCGAGCATGAGGGCGGAGATGAACTGGCTGGAGGGCGGGTCGGTGAAGGCGACGCGGGCGGGCAGGGAGGCGAGATCGCGCGGGGGCATGATGCGCAGGGGCAGGCGGGCGGGAGCGCCCGTGGATTGGACCGAAGCGCCGAGCAGGGCGAGGGCGTCGGTGAGGTCGGCGATGGGGCGTTGGCGCATGCGGTCGTCGCCGTCGATCTCGATGGCGGCGCCGGGCGGGGCGAGCAGGGCGGCGGCGGTGAGGAAGCGGACGGCGGTGCCGGCGCCGGCGAGGTGGAGGCGCGGGGTGTGGCCGGGCTGGATGAGCCAGCGGCCCCCCACTCCCGTGATGCGGGCGATGGGGCGGGAGACGG
>JAEUIX010000168.1 GCA_016794945.1 Phycisphaerae bacterium | reverse complement strand
GGGTCGTTCCGGGCCTGGGACCTGTGGCGTCGATGTACGACCTGGTCGGATCGTCGTACACCCTGAACGACCACGGTCTGCAGGGAGAGCAGTTCGCGACGCTGATCCCGCCTGCGGGGGGCCGGACGCCCCTGGTGGTGACACCGACCAAGACCTGGGTGCTCGGGCCGCACCCGATCTACAACCACCAGGAGGGAGGCGACCGCGGGCACCGCTGGTACGGCCGGAAGGGCGCTGCGGCGAACCTCCTCTTCTACGACCTGCACGTCGGCGGGTTGTTCCTGGTGCCCCCGGGGGTGCTGAACACAACCGGCGACTACACGTTCCTGCCGAGACCGGACTGGTTCGGCCCGGCCAACTGACAGCGCGAAGGCTCAGCGGTTCCGGGGGTTGTTGCCGCGCTTGGGATTATTCTGATTCTCGGCGGAGCGAGCGGCGGTGACTGCGGAGAACTTGAGCGACTGGTCGGCGTACTGGGTGCTCGGCGTGGTGAGCCAGCCGTAGAAGGCGGGGACAGCGTGGGCGACAACGGTGGTGGGCGGGTGGGGCTGGAAGGCAAAGGGCATCAGGTAGGCGCCGTCTGGGTTGCTGCCAAAGAACTTCCACGGCCGGGTGATGGCGGGGGGACGCGAGCCGCTCTTGCGCTGGCGGACAGCGTCGACTGGAATCCAGATCTCGGAGTTGTCGCGCGGGTTGACGAGGCAGAACTCGACCCAGGAGCGGAGCGTGGCGCTGCCGCCGGCACGCTCGAGGAAGTTCTTGTCCTTGTCCTTCGTCTCCGACACGTCCCACGCGTAGACCGTGCGGGCGGGGATGCCGGCATTGCGGTACACGGCGGCCAGGAAACCGTGGATGGCGAACTCGCTCTGGCGCCCGGAGCGGGCGACCTCGGCGGCGGTCACGAGTTCCAGCCCTTCGAACGCACCGGCGCGGTTGTTGGCGCGCCCGTGCCCGCTGGGCTGCACGAACTCGACGACCTCCCCGAACAGCTCCTTGGCCAGGAGCATGGGGGGCGTGGCCTTGAGATCGCGGCCCTTGGTCCGGTCGGCGATCCACTTCTGAATCACCTTGTCGTTGTCGGCCTTTTCCTCCGGCTTGGCGACGTAGTCGACGAAAAGCTGCGGCTGGAACGTGCTCTTGGCCAGGGGCGGGTAGTCCTTCGGCCATGGGATCCGCGCGCCGAGCGCTTCATCGATCTCGGTTTCGGAACTGGTCATCGGGAGCTTGAGCTTCAGCAGCCAGTTGCTGCCCTCCATGTTGCGCATCTCCCACCGGGCCAGGCGTGTGCCGGCGGCGTAGCCGTCCTGGAACTGGGGCGACGACGGAATCGTGCGGCCGTCGAACTGCAACTCGCTCTCGAAGCTCTGTGCGTCGGCAAGATCCGAGCGGCTCAGCGACGTGGAAATGAGCACGGGGAACACGATCGCGGCGGTATCGAACTTGAGCGCGATCTGGCCGGGCACGAGCTTGCCGTCGACGTTCTGCGCGTAGCGGAACCCGTTGACTCGGACATCGACGCTGAGCACCCAGGAACGAGGTCGCGACTTCTTGAGCACGCGGTCCGCCAGATCCTCGCCGAGGTCGATCGTCGGCTGCTCGGGGATCGGGTTGGCCGGAGGAGTCCCCGTCGGCGGGGGAGTCGTCGGTTTGGCAGGCGGCGTCACCGGCGGCTTGGACGGCTGGGCGAACGCTCCGGCGGCGAGCATCAGCGAGAGCGCGGCGGCGTGTGCGAAGAGAGTGCGCATGGTTGGCTCCTGGCTGACCCGCGAGCGGTTGCGAATGTCTGCCCTGGTGTTCAACGCCCGATCCTGTCAGGGAGTTCGCACGAGCGACGCGAACGGATGCCGCACCGACTGCGGCTTCACGCGCCGGCGGCGGCCGGCGGCCGCAGGCCGAGTTCCGTCACCGTGGGAAGGTCCTTCAACGATGCCAGGCCGAAAGCCTCGAGGAACTGCCGGCTGGTGGCGTAGAGCAGCGGGCGGCCCAGTTCCTCGGCGCGCCCGGCGATCGTGACGAGCTTCCGATCGATCAGTGTCTTCAGCAGATCGCCGCAGGCCACGCCGCGGATCGCCTCGATGTGGGCGCGGGTGAGCGGCTGCTTGTAGGCGATGATGGCGAGGGTCTCGATGGCGGCCTTGCTCAGTCGGTGCGCCGCGCCGGCGCCGTGATAGGCCTTGACGGCCGTAGCGAACTCGGGAAGCGTCATGAGGCGAAAGCCGCCGGCGACGGCCTCGATGCGGAACGCGCGGCCGGTGGCCTCGTACTGGCGGTTGAGCTGGTCGATCGCCGCGCGGATCAGATCGGCGGAAGCCGGGCCGCTCGCCTTGGAACGGCGCTTGCGGGCGGTAGGCGCCGCCGGCGAGTCGGTCGGAGCCGGCGCGACGGCGGGGTCGTCCGGGCCCGGCTGCTCGAGCCCGGTTGCCACGGCGAGCCGGTGCGGAGAGACGGCACGCCCGGAGGTGATGAGCACGGCCTCGATGGGGCCGCAGAGCGGTGCGGCCAATGCCGCCAGCGTCGCGTCGGGCTTGGGTTCGACGGACGGGAGGGCCGGGGCTTCCGTGCCGGCGGGTGCCTGGGTGGCCGTTTCGGCCGAAGGGAGGTCGATCATCCGTGTCGCTCCGCGGCGGGGGTGGGCCGCCGAGGGGATTCTAACCGGAACGTCGACCGGGCATCGCGGCGGGGCGGGGTTGGTGAAAGGGGCTTGTGCCGCGGCGGCCACGGGTCTACAACAAGGAGACCCGCACGCAGCGCCGGCACGGGCCGGCAGGAGCCCGCCATGACCCCTTCGACCAGCGGCACAACTCGCGCGACCGACCGCAACAGCCCGGCGGTGAAGCCCGGGGGCCTGCCGCCGGGGTCCGAGACCGGGTCGCGCCCGGTGCGGGCGCCCCGGGGGCCGGAGCGCTCGTGCAGGACGTGGCAGGCCGAGGCGGCGCTGCGCATGCTGATGAACAACCTGGATCCGGAGGTTGCGGAGAAGCCCGCATCGCTGGTGGTGTACGGCGGGCGGGGCCAGGCGGCCCGGTCGTGGGCGGCGTTCGACGCGATCGTCGAGAGCCTGCGGCGGCTGGAGCCCGACGAGACGCTGCTTGTGCAGAGCGGCAAGCCGGTGGGGATCGTGCGGACGCACGCCGATGCGCCCCGGGTGCTGATCGCCAACAGCAACCTGGTGCCCGCGTGGGCGACGCAGCAGCACTTCGACAAGCTGGCGGCGGCCGGGCTGATGATGTACGGCCAGATGACGGCCGGGTCGTGGATCTACATCGGCACGCAGGGGATCGTGCAGGGGACGTTCGAGACGTTCGCCGAGTGCGGGCGGACGCACTTCGGCGGAACGCTGCGGGGCAGGCTGTGCGTCACGGCCGGGTGCGGAGGCATGGGCGGGGCGCAACCCCTGGCGGCGACGCTGGCGGGCGGGACGTGCCTGATCGCCGACGTGGACCGCGGCGCGCTGAACCGACGGCACCGCGACCGGTACCTGGACGAGGTCGCCGAAGGTGTGGACGCGGCGATCGACCGGGCGACGGCGCTGGCGCGGGCGGGTGAGGCGGTGAGCGTCGGCGTGGAGTGCAACGCGGTGGAACTGCTGGCCAGGCTGCTGGAGCGGAACGTCAAGGTGGACGTGCTGACGGACCAGACCAGCGCTCACGACGTGATGAGCTACGTCCCCGCGGAGCTGACGTGCGCCGAGGCCGAAACGCTGCGCAGGGTGTCGCCCGAGGAGTACGAGCGGCACGCGCTGGCGACGATGGAGCGGCACGTGCGGCTGATGGTCGAGCACATGAAGCGCGGGGCCGTGACCTTCGACTACGGCAACAACATCCGCCAGCGGGCGTACGACAACGGCTTCGCCGACGCCTTCGCGTTCCCGGGGTTCGTGCCGGCGTACATCCGGCCGCAGTTCTGCGTGGGGCGCGGGCCGTTCCGGTGGGCGGCGCTTTCCGGCGAGCCGCGCGACATCTTCGTGACCGACCACGAAATCCTGAAGCTGTTCCCGCGCGAGGGCGGCGACTACGCGCGCCGGTTGCACGAGTGGATCCTGGGGTGCCACAAGAACCCCGGGGCGCTGCTGGCCGGCGACTTCGACCGGTGCGAACCGAGGTTCGCGTTCCAGGGGCTGCCGGCTCGGATCTGCTGGCTCGGCCTGGGGGAGCGAGACAAGGCCGGGCTGCTGTTCAACCGGCTGGTGGCCGAGGGACGGGTCGGTGCGCCGATCGTCATCGGTCGTGACCACCTCGACTGCGGCTCGGTAGCCAGCCCCAACCGCGAAACCGAGGCGATGGCCGACGGCACCGACGCCGTGAGCGACTGGCCGCTGCTCAACT
>JAEUIX010000164.1 GCA_016794945.1 Phycisphaerae bacterium | reverse complement strand
GACTACCAGTGCCCGGACTGCCGGAACGTGGAAGGAGAGTTGGAGGCGCTGGCGGCGCGGCACGGCGGGGTGATGTCGCTGGCGGTGCGCTACTTTCCGCTGAGCCCGGAGTGCAACCCCAACCTGACGCAGAACCTCCATCCCAACGCCTGCTGGGCGGCGCGGGCGGCCGAGAGCGCGGGCGTGATCGGCGGGGCGGAGGGGTTCTGGCGGATGCACCGGTGGTTGTTCTCCCGCGGCGGGTCGTTCACCGAGGCGGAGCTGCGCGAGGCGCTGCCGGGGCTGGGGTTCGACGCCGCGGCGTTCACGCGAGAGATGGAGCGCCCGGAGCGGAACGCGGCGATCGCGCAGGACGTTGACCTGGGCGCGTCGCTGGGGCTGCACTTCACGCCGCTGGTGTTCGTCAACGGGGTGGAGGTTCGCGGGTGGCAGACGGCCGGTGCGCTGACGAAGGCGATCGACGAACTGGCGGCCCGGGGCCTGCCGGCGGGCGACGGCGCTGATGACCGGCCGCCGGCGGCGGCGGGCAAGGCGCTGGAGGACTGGCGGGCGCAGCCGGCGCTGGCGCTGCCGCGCGACGCGGGGCGGCCGCTGCTCGGCTCCGGGGCGCCGGGCGCGCGGCGGGTGGTGATCATCGGCGATCTGCTGGAGCCGTCGACGCAGGAGGCGGACCGGCTGGTGCGGGGGCTGATCGCGTCGGGGGCCAGCGTGCGGTACGAGTTCCGGCACTTCCCGCTCAACACGGGGTGCAACCCGCACGCGCCGCGGGACTTCTACGGGCAGTCGTGCCTGGCGGCGGCGGCGGTGGAGGGGGCGGGGCTGGCCGGCGGCGCGGCGTCTCAGCTGGCGATGCACGAGTGGATCATCAACAACCAGGACCGGCTGAGCGAGCGGGCACTTCGGGACGGCGCGCCGGCGATGGCGGTGGACGAGGTGGCGCTGATGGGCGCGATGAACAACCCGCTGGTGGCGCAGCGCATCGCCGAGGACGTGCGCCTGGCCAAGGGGCTGGGCATCGCGTCGGTGCCGATGGTGTTCGTGGACGAGCGGTGGCTGCCGCGCCTGCGGATGGGGCCGGTGAACATCCTGGAGCGTGCGCTGGCGGGGCCGGCGGCGGGCGGGGCTACTCGCCCTGGTCCAGGACGGCCATGAAGGCCTCCTGCGGGATGTCGACGCGGCCGACGGACTTCATCTTCTTCTTGCCTTCCTTCTGCTTCTCGAGCAGCTTGCGCTTGCGGCTGACGTCGCCGCCGTAGCACTTGGCGGTGACGTCCTTGCGGAAGGCCTTGATGGTCTCGCGGGCGATGATCTTGCCGCCGATGGCGGCCTGCAGGGGGATCTCGAACTGGTGGCGGTCGATCTGCTTCTGGAGCTTCTTGAGCAGGATGCGCCCGCGGTAGTCGGCGTTCTGGCGGTGGCAGATGAGGGCCAGGGCCTCGACCTTCTCGCCGTTGATGAGGATGTCGACCTTCACCAGGTCGTTGGGGCGGAAGTCGGTGATCTCGTAGTCCATGGTGCCGTAGCCGCTGGTCATGGCCTTGAGCTTGTCGTAGAAGTCGTAGATGAGCTCGGCCAGGGGGATCTCCCACGTGAGCATCTGGCGGTTCTCGCCGACGACCGACTGGCTCTTGAACACGCCGCGCCGCTCGGAGCAGAGCTTGAGCACGTCGCCGATGTTCTCGTTGGGGAGGATGATCTCGACCTTGCAGATGGGCTCGCGGATCTCGTCGAAGGTTCCGGGCTTGGGGAGCTCGGCGGGGTTGTGGACCTCGAGGCGTGAGCCGTCGTGCATGACGACCTGGTAGGTGACGGTGGGGGCGGTCTGGACGACCTCGGTCTGGAACTCGCGCTCGAGGCGCTCCTGGGTGATCTCCATGTGGAGCAGGCCGAGGAAGCCGCAGCGGAAGCCGAAGCCCAGGGCCTCGGAGTGGACGGGGATGTAGGTGAACGACGAGTCGTTGAGCGAGAGCTTCTCGATGGCGTCGCGGAGCTTCTCGAAGTCGGAGCCCTTGGCGTCGGCGGTGGTGGCGGGGTAGAAGTCGCAGAAGACGACCTGGGTGGGGGGCTTGTAGCCGGGCAGGGCCTCGGGGGCCGGGTCGTTGTCGAGGGTGATGGTGTCGCCGACGCGGACGTCGGCCAGCGAGCGGATGGCCGCGACGATGTAGCCTGCCTCGCCGGGACCGATGCTGGGCACGCGGACGGGCTTGGGGGTGCGTTTGCCGATGTCGGTGATCTGGAAGGACCTGCCGGTGCCCATCATGCGGATCTTGTCGCCGACCTTGAGCGAGCCGTCGAACATCCTGGCGTAGACGATGACGCCGCGGTAGTCGTCGTACTGCGCGTCGAAGATGAGCCCGCGGGCCTGGGTGAACCGCGGAGACGGTGGCGCGGGGAGCCGCTCGCAGATGGCGGCGAGCAGCTGTGGGATGCCGATGCCGGTCTTGGCCGAGACGTGGATGCAGTCTTCGGCGGGGAGTCCGAGGACCTGCTCGATCTCCATGGCGACCTCGTCGGCGCGTGCCGAGGGGAGGTCGATCTTGTTGATGACGGGGATGAGGGTGAGGTTCTCGTTGATGGCGAGGTAGGCGTTGACGACGGTCTGGGCCTGCACGCCCTGGGTGGCGTCGACGACCAGCAGGGCGCCCTCGCAGGCCTTGAGGGCGCGCGACACCTCGTAGTTGAAATCGACGTGCCCGGGGGTGTCGATGAAGTTGAGCATGAAGAGCCGGCCGTGGGCGTTGTCGCCGCCTGAAAGCGCGGCCTCGCCCTCGGGGGCGGCGGGGTCGTTCTCCTCGAGGTCGTCGGCGGCGGCGCCCGGGGCGTGGTGGTGCATCACGGTGACGGCCGAGGCCTTGATGGTGATGCCGCGCTCGCGCTCGATGTCCATGTCGTCGAGGAGCTGGGCGCGGGCCTCGCGCGCGGAGACGGCCTTGGTGGCCTGCATGAGGCGGTCGGCCAGGGTGCTCTTGCCGTGGTCGATGTGGGCGATGATGGAGAAGTTGCGGATCTGCATGGACGTGGGCGCGTGCGGCGGGAGCGGGACCGGGTTCGGTCCCGGGCGGCGATCGTAGGTTGGGCGGGTGGGGTGTGGTGGCGGGACACGCCGCCGTCGGAGCGCGAACGAGCCTCGGCGCAGCACGCGGCCGATGCGAAGCGGAGAAGCTGCGTCGCGAGGCGGCGGGCCAGGCCGACGCGATCCTGGCGCGGTACACGGCCGAGGCCGAGGGAGTGCGCAAGGTGCTCGAGGCCAAGGCTGAGGGTTACCGCAAGCTGATGGAGGCGTGCGCCGCGAACCCGCAGGTGGCCCCGACGCTGCTGCTGATCGAGCGCCTGCCGGAGCTGGTGGCCGAGCAGGTCAAGGCCGTGCAGAACCTCAAGATCGACAAGATCACGGTGTGGGACTCGGGCTCGCCGAAGATCGGGGCCGGGGGCAAGGGGGCGACGGCCGAGTTCCTGTCGGGCCCCATCGGGGCGTTGCCGCCGGTGCACGAACTGGCGCGCCAGACGGGCATCGACCTGCCCGGGGCGCTGGGCAAGGTGCGTGACGATGTCGGCGAGGGGCCGACACATCCTTCTGCGACTCCATCCGCGGGCGCGCGAAACACGTAAGGCGAGGCGCCGACACAGCCAGGCCTTGCCCATCCTTCCAGGCTCGGCACCCCCGGGCGCGATCGCGTCGTCCAACGACATGGGAAATCGCCGCCGCGTCGTGTATGTTTGCGGTTCAGTGCGGGCCAGCGGGTCCGCCCGGTGTCGAAGCGACCGAAACATGAAGGACACACCATGAAGTTCAATCGATCGGGCGCGGCTCGCTCGGCGTGCATTCGCTCGTGCCATCTTGCCGCGATGGCAGCCGGGTGGCTCGGTGTTGCGCTCTCGGCATCGCGGGCCGACCCGCTCAACCCGCTGGATTTTTACGTGCCGGGAGGCGTTGGCTCGCTCCCGACAGCGACGTACACCGTCAACACGAGCGCCAATCCGCCGACCCTGATCGGGCCTGGGGTGAACCTGGTGGGCTCGGTGCTGACCGGAACGACTTCTTCGGGAGTTGCGGTGTTCGCGTTCGACGGTCTGTCGATTTACGGAACGGTCAACGTGACGGGCACCCGGGCCGTTGCGTTCCTGTCCAAGAGCACACTGTTCTGGCAGGCGACGCTCAACGCCAATGGCGGCGCCGGCGGCGCACCCAATGGGACGATTGGAGGGGCCGGCGGAACGCCCGGGCCCGGCGGGTTCGCCGGAGGGGCAGGCGGCGCGGCAACAGGCGGAGGTGAATGGGGGCGGGGCGCCGGCGGCGGAGGTTCGAGCGGCGTTGTGCCAAGCAACGGAGGGGGCGGCGGCTTTGGCGGCGCGGCGGCCACCACTCCGAGTTTCGGTGGCGGGGCGGTCAACGGCGTGCAGCCCAACTATCTGCTGGGCGGGGGGAGCGGCGGGGGCGGGGGCTGCGGGCGTGTCTCGGGAGGCGGGTTCGGGGGCGGCGGCGGTGGTGGCGTGGTCGAGCTCGGCGCGATCCAAACACTGAGCGTGTCGGGCGTCATCAACGTGTCCGGCGGCGCCGGGGGCGGTGGAGAGTCATTCGGCGCCGCGGGGCGCGGTGGCGGCGGAAGCGGCGGCTCGGTGCTGCTTCACGGGCAGATCGTGAACATCTCGCTCCCTGTCAATG
>JAEUIX010000127.1 GCA_016794945.1 Phycisphaerae bacterium | reverse complement strand
GCTGCATGGCGGCCGAGGGATCGCCCGTGCGCGCAACGGCGTCGAGCAGCGGTGCGTAGTCGCCTGCGGGCATGGGGACGGCCCCGTGGTTACAGGGTGGCGCTGGTGTACGGCAGCAGGCCCATGTACCGGGCGCGCTTGATGGCCTGGGCGACCATGCGCTGCTCGAGGGCGGTGGTCGAGAGACGCTTGCGGCCGTAGATCTTGCCGTTGGGCGACATCATGCGCCGGAGCTTCTCGACGTCCTTGTAGTCGACGAAGACCTTGCCGGCGGCGTTCTTGCGGGCGACCTTGACCTTGGCCTGGGGCGTGAAGCGGTTGAACTGGGACATGCGTTCCGTCCTGGGAGTGCCCGATCGCAGCGCCACGCGGCGGCCACCGGGCGACGGTGGTGCGGGAGAGCCGGGATGTTATGCCGACGGGGGTCCCCCGGCCACGGTCACGCCGGACGGCGATCCAGTATGCGGTCGAGGCTGGCCGGGCCGGGCCCCAGCCACAGCAACAGGCCGGCGGCCGCTGCAAAGCCGAGGTTCCGGACGATGTGGCAGGCGCCAAGGGGGCCGGTGCAGAAGAGCTTCAGCGCGCCGAAGCAGGGACAGTTGACGTCGAGCCCTCGTGCCAGGAGCGAGGCGATGCCGGCGATGAAGGCGAGCATGAGCAACGCGATGAGCGCGGCGGCGCCGCGGGTGAGCAGTCCAAGCAGCAGCGCCAGGCCGCAGAGCAGCTCGGTCCACGGGATGGCGAACGTGAGGAACTGAACCAGCGGGTCCGAGAGGCCGAGCTTGAACGCGCGAATGGAGAAGGCAAAGTCCCGCGGCTCCATCGCGACAAGGCTGGAGTGGACCCAGGAGAGGCCGACCAGGTCGAGCTTCATGAGCCCGGAGATGATGAACAGCGAGCCGAGCGCCAGGCGGATCGCCAAGGGCAGCGCGGCGCAGATGGGCGTGCCGCAGCCCGAACCGGCCCCGGTGGGCGTGCAGGAAGGTGCGCCGCCGGTCACGGGGCACCCCCGGTCACGGGCAGTCCGGCGGCCTTCCAGCCCGTGATGCCCTGCTCGAAGACGACGGCGGTCTTCCAGCCGAGTTCACGGATCTTCAGCGCGACGAGGATGGACGCGTCGCAGTCGCCGCCCCCGCAGTAGACGACGATCGGCAGATCGCGGGAGATTGCAAAGAGCGCATCGGGGATCTTGCCGCCGAGGAAGGCGTCGGGCGGCATGTTGATGGCGCCCGGGATGGAGCCGGTGGCGTAGTCCTCGGGGTTGCGGGCGTCGATGAAGGTCGCCGTGCCGCTCTGGTGCAGGGAGCGTGCCTGCTCGAGTGTGATGAAGCCCTCTCCCCGGGGATGACCCGCGGGGCTAGGACGCGTGAGCTGATCGGCCGGCGCGGGGGTCTCGACCGGCGCGGGGCCGATGGGCGTGGCCGGACGCGGCGCGTACCTCGACGGGGGCGCCTCGGGCGCCGACGGGGGCGGAACGGGCGCGGCCGGCGCGGAGAGGTTGAGCGTGAGGGGCCGGAGGGAAAGGTCGACCACACCAATGACGCACGACAGCACCGCCAAGATGGCGGCGCCGCCGAGCGGTCCGGTTGGCTTCCAGATGGACGTCATGCGCAGCCCGGGCGCGGGTTACTTCTGTCCGGGAAGGGTCTTGACGGCCGGCGCGTTCTGCGGGGCCAGGAACAACGACGTGAGCGGGATGGTGATCTCGGCCTGTTCAGGGTCCGTGGTGCGGACCTTGACGACGCCGCGGACTTCGCCGGCCGTGGGCGGCGTGGTGCCGGACACGCGGAGGCGGTAGGCGACCTTGGCCTTGGGGTCGACGGGGATGAGGTCGGCGACGGCGCGGAGCACGTCGTTGGCCTCGACGGAGACGCCGAGGATGTCAAAGGGCTTGCCGGTGGGGCTGGAGAGCATGACCTCGCTGACGAACGGCTCGATCTGCCCTGTCATGCGGACGGGAAACCGGTCGGGAGAAACGCGGACGTTGCCGACGACCACAGCGAAGATGGAAACGTTGATCGAGGGCATGGAAGGATCGGTGGTCGAGGCGGTGATCGCCCCGCTGTGCATGCCGATGGCGGCGCTCGGGTCCATCGTGACGCGGTAGCGGACGCGCGGGAGCTTCTGGCCACTGCTCTCGACGGTGTCCTGGCCGACGGGCTCGAGCCTGAACGGCGTGCCGGGGCCGAGCTGGGCGGCGGTCACCGCGAAGCCGTCGGCACGCCCGGCGATGGTGAACTCCTGCGCGCCGCCACGCCCGTACGGCACCTCGCCGAACCCGACCGAGCCCGGCTCGATGATGATGCGCTTGAGAACCTCGGCGACGGTGGTCAGCTGGATGAGCGGGCAATCGGGATCGTCGAGCGTGACGTTGACGGTCTTGATCTCGCGGCCGTTGCGGCCGGCGGGGTTGAACGTGACCGTGATCTTGCCGTTGGCGCCGGGCTCGATCGTGCGGTCGGCGGTCACGCCGGTACAACCGCAGGAAGCCTTGACGTCCAGGATCTTGACCGTCTTGGCGGACTTGTTCTTGAAGGTGAAGTCGAAGGTGACGGCCTTGTCGTCGCCGATCTTGCCCCAGTCGTGGATGACGGTGTCGAAGTCGAAGGGGCTCTTGGGGGGCAGCGGGATCGGCTGCACCGGGCCGGCGGGCACGCCGCCGGCCGCGCCGTGGTCGTGGGCCGGGTCTGCGGGCTGGGCACGCAGGCTCGCGCCGGAGCCGGCCAGGAGCGTCATCAGCACCACCGATGCGATTCTCATGTTCGTGGTCATGGTCGTTCCAACTCTGGATGCGGCCGACGAGCGGCCTGGGTGTTCAATGATACGGGCGAGTCCCGTCCCGGCCGCCTGCGCGGCCCTGCCCCGGGTTGTTCGCCGCGAGGCCCGGAGCGCTCGACCCCGAGCGCGGAAAGTTCCGGGGCGAAGGACCCACCAACGAACCGGGCGGTTCCGGTGGCTGGGTTCCGTTCGATCGGCCGATGTCCGCATGGTGACCAGTAGGTCGGGAGAAACTGACGCGGGGTTGCAGGCCGGGCCGACGGCCCGCGCGGTCTTTGACGATGCGCACGGGCGGTTCGGTCCCTGGGTGCGGCGGCGGTTCGAGCAGCGGTGTGGCCGGTCCGATATCGCCGACGACCTCTCGCAGCGGACATGGGCGGCGGTGTGGCGGGCGCTCGACGCCGGCGTGTACGACCCGCGCCGCGCCGCGATGTCGACGTTCGTGCACGCGGTGTCGCAGAACGTCTGGCGGCAGTGGGCCAAGAGCGCCGGCGCGGCCGCCGGCCGGATCGTCGCCGGGGAACCGCCGGAGACGCCCGGAACCGGCGACAACCCCGCAGCGCTGGTGGCCGAGGCGGAACTGATCGAGGCCGTGCGGTCGAGCATGGATGGGCGGGCGGGCGCGGCGATCGGGCCGGAGGACGCGCAGACGCTGCGGCTGCTGGCGGCTGGCGCGACGGATCGGGAACTGGCGGCGAAGCTTGGGGTGGCCCCGAGCACTGCCAACGCCCGGAAACGGACGGCACTGGACCGGCTGCGGGCGTACCTGGCGAAGTTCGCGCCCGCGCCCGAGCGCCGGGGCGACTCGGGCGAATGACCCAATGGCCGGCGATGCCGGCCAGGAACCCACGATGAATGATCGCAGGCTCATGCAGTTGCTCGAGGACGCCCGCCTGGCGGCGGAGCTGGAACGCCCGTTCGCCGCCGCGGGCGCTCGCGATGCGCGGGCCCGCGTGCTCTGGGCCGGGTTGGGGGCGGCGTGCGCGGCGGCGGCGGTCGTGCTGGCGACGCTGTGGCTGTGGCCAGCGGCTCCGGGGCGGGGGCTCGTGCCGGGGCCGAGCGTCGCGACGACGAACGCGCAGGGCCAGCCGCGGACGAACGCTCCTGTCGGAGCGCAGGCGACGGATGCAGGGCGGGAGTGGGTGCTGCTGGCCATCGCGGAAGATGCGTTCGGCGAGGTGCGGTGCGTGCGGTGGAGCCCGATCGCCTGGGGCGGTCGGCACCTGGGCGAGGTCAGCCCGGAGGAGTTGAAGCTGGCGGGCGTGGCGATGAACTGCGACCCGGCGGCGGAGCGGATCATCGTGGTGGGCCTGGAAGGAGCTCGCGGGGAGCTGCCGGCGACCGATGACCAGGCGTCGGCGATCGCCAGTTGCCTGATGCGTGCGGCGCCCTGCGGGCCCGGGGCGTTCGATCCCGACCGCTGCGCGTTGTCGGGCGGCGGTTGTGTCGGGCCAACGCTGGCGGTGCGCGTGGAGCGCGTGCTGGCCTCCCGCTGAGCGCGCCGGCCGCTACGCTTGGGCATGTTCATGTTCGTTGCGGCGGCGGTCGTGCTTCAGCCCTCCAGCGCCGGCGTGCCGGCCGCGGGCTCGGCTCCGGTCGATTGGAAGGCGGCCGAAGCGCCGTACCTGACGGATCACGTGCAACTCACGCTGCCAGATCGCTTTGCCCGCGCGGGCGAGGCGTACTTCGACCACCAATCGCCGCCGCGCTGGGTGGTGTTCCAGGCGATCGAGCGGCCCCCGGCGGGCGCGCCGAAGGATGCGCCGGTCGACACGAACTACGCGATGTACGTTGCGAAGCTGCGCTACGAGGGCGCCCGCGTGATGGGGCTCGAGGCGCCCGTCCGCGTCTCGCCGGCGGGTTCGGCCAACACGTGCGGGTGGTTCGATCCCAGGGAGGCCGGTACGGTGGTCTACGGCTCGACGATGGTTGCGCCGGCGCAAACCGACTCGCCTGGGTACTCGCGGGACCGACAGCGGTACTCGTGGCAGTTCCCGGTGGAGATGGAGATCGTGTCGGTAACCGCCGGGCGCGCGTCGAACGGGGGCCCGGACTGGTCGGACGGCGCACGGACGGCGGCGAAGGTGCTTGGGATGTCGCGCCCGGGGTACGACGCCGAGGGATCGTGGTCGGCCGACCGGCGGCACTACCTGTACACGCACGTGGCGGCGGGGACGAGCGATCCGAACATCTGGGTGTGGGACGACGTTCGTCGCGAGCAGACGCCGCTGGTGGGCCCGCCGGGGTACGACGGGGGACCGTTCTTCGGCCCGGACGGCAAGTGGATCTGCTACCGGTCGGACCGCAAGGGGAACAACGAGCTGCAGCTGTTCATCGCGGAGCTGGCGCGCGACGATGCGTCGGACCCGGGACGGATCACCGGCACGCGCCGGGAGATCCAGCTGACCGACGCCGACGGCGTGGTGAGCTGGTGCCCGTATTGGCACCCGTCGGGGTCCTACCTGGTCTACGCCAGCAGCGCCGCCGGGGGGCACCAGAACTACGAGGTGATGGCGATCGACCTGGCGCCGGCGCTGGCCACAGCGCCGGGGGCCGAGCCGCCGACGGCCCGGACGGCGCGCCTGACGCACGCGCCGGGCTTC
>JAEUIX010000226.1 GCA_016794945.1 Phycisphaerae bacterium | reverse complement strand
CACCCTGCCGCACACCGCCCGCGTCCGCGACGCCGTGCGCATGGTCCGCGAGTTCCGGCGCGACGAGATCCCGGTCGTCGACGATTCAGGAAGACCCATCGGCATCCTCGACGTGCAGGACCTCATCGCCATGCGTCTGGTCAAGGAGTAGGCCGCAGCCGAAGTTCCCATGCCCACGCCATCCATCGAACTGCTCGCGCTCGACGTCGACGGCGTACTCACCGACGGCTCCATCTACCTCGACGCCGACGGCCGTGAGATCAAGCGCTTCAACGCCGCCGACGGCGTCGCGCTGCGCACCTGGCAGAGGCTGGGCCTCCGCAGCGCCATCATCACAGGCCGCACCAGCGACGCGGTCCTCCACCGCGCCGCGGACCTGGGGATCACCACTGTCATCCAGGGCGCCAAGGACAAGTCCGCCTCCCTCGACGACCTGCTCCGCCGCACCGGCGTCCCCGCCGATCGCATCGCCTACATCGGCGACGATTGGCCGGATCTTCCCGTGCTCCGGCGCGTCGGCTACCCCATCGCCGTCGCCAACGCCGCACCGCACGTCAAGGCCCTGGCCCGCCACATCACCACGCGACGCGGCGGCGACGGAGCCGTCCGTGAAGCCATCGAGCATCTGCTGGAATCGCTTCGCCTGCTCGACAAGGCCGTCGCGCTGCACGACCGCCAGTAACATCCCCCGATGCCCCCCTCCGACACGCCCCCGCCGGATTTCGCTCCCCCGCCCGCGCCGCGCGGGCTCGGCACGCGCCGCACCGGCATGCTCCTGGCAGTCGGCATGGGCATGATCAGCACCGGCGTCATCCTCTTGCTGTTCCTCAGGTCCGGCCACTCGGGACCGGGATCCGGTTCCAGGCTCCCCATCGCTCCGCACGGCCCCGGCGCGACGCCGCCGGCTGACATCACCCAGGCCGGCCTTCAGCGCGGCGGTCAGGCCCGCGTGCAGTTCGTCGACCGCAACGACCCGGCCCGAACCGCAGGACAACTCGAGTGGAAGAGCCTCGAGCCGCAGGAGGGCGGCTTCGCCCTCGTGCAGCAACCCACGGGCACCATCTTCACCCGCGACGGCTCGGTCGTGCTCGTCAAGGCCGCGACCGCCCGGCTCTTCACCCCACCGCGAGCCTCCGAGCCCGAGTCCGGCACGTTCTCGGGGGACGTCACCGTCCGCCTCTTCCGCCCCAGGCCCGACGGCGCACTCGACGTCGCCGTCGATCCGCCCGCGCTCACCTTCACCACCCGCTCCCTTTCCTTCGACCTTGCCCTGGGGGAGGCGACCACACGCGAGAGCTGGTCACTCGACTCCGATCTCGTCAAGGCCTCCGGCCGCGGCATCCGCGCCATCGGCAACTTCGTCATCAACGCCGTCGAGCTCCTCGAACTCCAGCAGACCGACCCCGTCACCATCAACCCCGCTGCCGACCGATCCACCCGGCGCGCCACGGCCGACCGTCCGGCCGATCAACAGCCAGTCAGCGGCCCGCCCTCGCCTCCGGTCATCTCCATCTATCGCGCGACGCTGAGCGACGACGTCCGCGTCGAGCAGGCGGGCCGCTCCATCCAGAGCGACGCGCTGGAACTCCTGCTCCGCCTCGTCGACAACCGCCTGCCCGAAGACGCGATCCGCGGCGTCAGCCCTGAGGACCGCCGCGCCGCCGACCAGCAGCCGGCCACCCTTCCGTGGCCCGGCGTCGTTCACCCGCGTCTGGCCGTCGCCCGGCCCGGCGCCATCGACCCCGCCCGCCCCATCACGCTCGCATGGTCCGGTCCGTTGGTGCTCCGCCGCATCGAGCAGGCGCCCGCCGCGCTCGGCGCTGAGCAGGTGCTCGCCCGCTTCACCGCCGAGCGCAGCGGGTTGGTCCGGATGAGCGACCCCGCTTCCGCCGCCGGCGGCACAGCCCCGGTGCTCACCTACGGGGCCACGAGCCGAACCCTGGCGCTTCTCGGCCCCTCGCCCGACAGCGTCACGCTCAATCTCGGCCAGCGCGGCGAGCTGCTGGCCGAGCGGTTCACCCAGAACCTCGGCTCGGGCATCGGGCAGGTCGTCGGCGCGGGCTCGATCACGCTCCAGACGCGCGACGACACGCCCGCCGGCGAGCCCGGCGTGCCCCCGCCCCCGATGCGCCTGGCGTGGACCGACCAGGCTGACTTCGTCTTCGCCACCGCCAACGGCTGGATGAGCGACCGGCTCTCGCAGGCCATGTTCTCCGGCTCGGTCGTCGCCGGCGATGCCCGAACCCGCCTCGCGGCGGGCTTCATCCGCGCCGACTTCGAGCCCGCGCCGGCCCGCGACGGCGGGCCGGTCCGCATGCTGCTGTCGCGCCTGGCCGCGCGCGACAACGTCAACGGCGACGGCGGACCCGCCGGCTCGCTGCGCGCACAGACCCTCGACGTTGCCTTCGCCCCCGCCCCGGACGGCCGCACAAGCGACCCGACGTTCATCACCGCCAGCGGCTCGGTCGAAGCCGCGCGCGATGGCGACCGTCTCGCGGCCGACCGCCTCGAGGCCTCGCTCGAACGCGACGCCGCCGGCAAGGTCTCGCTCCGCTCCGTCGAAGCCGAATCCAATGTCGCCTTCCGCTCGCGCGACGGCGCCGCCGCCAACGCCGACCGCCTGACCGCCGACGCCCGCACCCAGCAGATCGACCTCTTCGGGCCCATGGCCTCCGTCTCATCCCAGGGAGCCACCGTCGTCTCGCCGCAGATCGCTCTCAATGGCGCCGCCCGAACGCTCACAACCCCGGGCCCCGGGATTTTCCGCTTCGTTCGGCCCCAGACCCGCCTCGAGGACGGCTCGGTCCGTCAGGCCGTTTCGCTGGAAGCCACCTGGTCCCGGTCCATGTCCGTCGACGACGCCGCGGGCACGGCCACCTGCATCGGCGACGCGGTCGCGGTGAGCGCCGGAACCCCCGACGAGATCGACACCGTCCGCGGCGACCGCATCCTCCTCTCCTTCACGCCCTTCGCGCCGGGGACCGCCGACGGCCGCCCGGTCCGCCGCCTCATCCGCGCCGAGGCCCTCGGCTCCATCGTCGACCGCGAAGGTGGCTCACCCGCCACGCTTGAGTCGCGTCGCTACGCCGCCTCCACCCCCGGCGCCAACCCGGGCGACGTGGGCGCCGCCGGCCGAACTCTTGAACGATTGGTGTACCTGGAAAGCCCGCGTCTCATCGCCGACGACGCCGCCGGCGTCTTCAGCGCGCCCCAGCCGGGCCGGATCCTCGTCGACGATCGGTCCCCCGCGCCCCCCGCCGGGGCCGGCGCGCCCGACGCCATGCGCCACGCGGCCACCGATCCGCGCACCCCAGCCATCCTGCCCGAAGGCGGCGCCAGGGGCACGACCCTCTTCACCTGGTCCGGCCAAGCCTCTCTCGCCCGCGCCACCGGCCTGGCCACCCTTGACGGCGGCGTCCGCATCATCCACCGCGCCCGCGCCGACCAGGCCGTCACCACGCTCGACTCCGACCGCGCCGAAGCGCTCCTGGCCTCCCCCAGCCCCGGCGAGTCCGCCGCCGTCGGCCAGCTCGTGCGGGCCACCGCCCTCGGTTCCGTCCGTGCCGAGAACGACAAACGCACCCTTCAGTGCGACCAGCTCACCTTCGACACCGTGCTCAATCAGATCACCGCCGAATCCGCTCCCGGCAACCGGGTCACGTTCCTCGACCCGCAGCGCGGGTCCCCGCAGACCGCGCGCAAGCTCATCTGGACCCTCGGCCCCACCCCCGAAGTCCGCATCGTCGAGCCCACCACCACCCTGCCGCGCTGAGCCGGCCGCTCACGACGAGGTGCGGTCCACGATCTTGTACAACTCCCGCTCGCCCCGCCCGCGCAACGGGTAGTCCTTTCGCAGCGGGTGCGCCGGGTAGGACTCCCACGTCAGGATCCGCCGCAGATCCGGGTGATTCCGGAAGCGGATGCCGAACATGTCGTACACCTCCCGCTCCATCCACTCGGCGCCCGCCCACAGGTCGGTCACCGAGTCGAGGTACAGCGCCGGGTCCTCCGCGATGCCGTCGGTCGGCAGCGAAGGGTCCAGGTACGTCTTGACGAAGAACAGGTCGTCCCGCCCGAAACTGCGCAGCACGTACACCACCGCGAACCGCCCGATCTGCTTCGCCGGGTAGCCAAGGTAGTCGATCCCCACCACGTCGCTCAGGAAGTTGAACGCGCACCGCGGGTCGTCCCGCAGGAACGCAAGCACCCCGTGAAGGTCCGCCGGCTCGACGATCAGCGTCGAGCACCCGCGGAACTCCGTGGCTCGGAACGTCTTGCCCGGCATCGCCTGCTTCACGACGGCGAACACGGGATGATCGAGGTTCGGCTTGGCGGCGGTGGTCATCGAGGCCAAGTGTAAAGCCCCGACCCCCGGCGGACCACCCGGCCGATCCGCGCACGCCCCGCGCCCCCGCCTCGCCCCCCGCGCCGTTGTTGCACGAACCGCGCAGAGCTGGCCGATACGTCAGCCGTCGGGGCCGGAGGCCCCGCGATGCGGGCGGTTCAGCGCCCGCGCCAGCCAGGAAGGCTCTATGCGGCTCAAGACCTATCGCGCCCGAACCATCGCCGACGCCTTCGCCCAGGTCAAAAAGGACCTCGGCAAGGACGCGGTGATCCTCCACACCCGTTCGTTCAAGGTCGGCTCCTTCATGGGCTTCTTCGGCAAGCCCATGGTCGAGATCACCGCTTCCGACGACGTCGCCGCCCTCGGCCCCCGCCAAGTCCGTGCGGTGCTCGGCGGTCAGGCGCCTGCCGCTCCCGTCCAGCCGCGTGAGCCGCGGCCGGCCCCAAGCCCGGCGGTGGCGCGAGCCTACGGCGTCGCCCACGCCGCCCCGCGGCTCAACCCGCCCGGCCCGGCCGTCGCCACGCTCGAGGCCGAACCCGCCGGCCGCCCCGCCCCCGCCGCAGAGGTCGCCCACCTGGCCATCCAACCCCCGCCTCTGCACGACGGCCTGCGGCTGGAACTCGCTGCCATCAAACGCATGGTTGGCCAGGTCCTTCAGACCCACGCCACGGCGCACGCCGCCCCCGCCCCCGCGATGCCCGACGCACTTCTGAAGCACTACCTCGCCATGATCGAACACGAAGTCGCCCGCGAACTGGCGGACGAGATCGCAGCCGCCATCCGAGACGAGCTTACCCCCGCCGAACTCGCCGACGAGCAGATCGTCCGCCAGGCGGTGCTCCGCCGGCTCGAAGCCATGATCCCCGTCGCCCACGAGATCGCCCGGCCGTCCAAGCCCGCCGACGGCCGCCCGCTGACCGTCGCCCTCATCGGCCCCACCGGCGTCGGCAAGACCACCACCATCGCCAAGCTCGCCGCGACCTTCCGCCTGCGGCACGGCCGCAAGGTCGCCCTGATCACCAGCGACACCTACCGCATCGCCGCCGTCGACCAGCTCCGCACCTACGCCAACATCATCGGCATTCCCCTTTCGGTCGCGCTCACGCCCGCCGAGATGTCCGCCGCCGTCGACGAACACGCCGACGCCGACGTCATCCTCATCGACACCGCCGGCCGGTCGCCGAGCGACCAGCGCCGCCTCTCGGAACTCCGGGCGTTCCTCGAGGCCGCCCGACCGCACCAGACGCACCTGGTGCTCTCTTCAGTCGCCAGCGAGGCCGCGCTGCTCCGCACCGCCGAACGCTTCAGCCCCCTGGCCCCGGGAATGGTCATCTTCACCAAGCTCGACGAGGCCACCAACTTCGGCGTCCTCGTCAACGTCGCCCGCCGCACACAGGCCCGTCTCTCGTTCATCACCACCGGCCAGGAGGTTCCCGACGACATCGAGCCATCCCGCCCCGACCGCCTGGCCAGGCTCGTCCTCGACGGCGCCCTCTCCGCCTGATCCATGCCCCTCGTCGACCACACCCCGCCGCTCACAGCGCCCGCCGCGTCCTCGGGCCACGGCGACCAGGCCTCCCGTCTCCGCGGCCTGCTGGCAGCCTTCAACGGCCGACCCGCCGCGCAGGCCGCCGCCCCGTTCTCCCGCGCTCCGACGCGGCGCGTCCCCGTCCTCGCGGTCGCCAGCGGAAAGGGCGGCGTCGGCAAGTCCTCGATCGCCGTCAACCTGTCGATCTGTCTTGCTCAGCGCGGCGTCCGCACCACGCTGCTCGACGGCGACCTCGGCGTCGCCAACGCCGACGTGCTGTTGGGCCTCACACCGCGCCGCCGCCTCGACGGCGCCCTGTCCTCGGCCGGCGCCGTCTCCCTGGCCGACATCGCCGTCGAGGCTCCCGGTGGCATCCGCCTGGTGCCCGGCTCGGTCGGCATCGCCCGTTCCGCCGACCTCGGGCACGTCGAGCGCCGCCGCCTGGCCGAGGCACTCGTCCAGCTCGAATCCCTGAGCGACGCGATCGTCATCGACACCGGCGCCGGCGTCGGTCCCATCGTGCGTTCGCTCGTCCACGCCGCCGACCACGCGTTCATCGTCACCACCCCCGAGCCCACCTCGATCACCGACGCGTACGCCCTGATCAAGTGCCTCCGCCAGGGCGTCGGGTCCGCCGTCGATCTCGACGGTCGGCTCGGTCTCATCGTCAACCAGGCCGCCGACGACGCCCAGGCCCGCGCTGTGCACGCCCGGATCGCGGCCGCGGTGCGCACCTTCCTCGCGCTGAATCTGCCGCTCGCCGGCATCGTCGCGCAGGACCCGCGCATTGCCCGCGCCGTCGTCGACCGCCGCCCCTTCGTTCTGGACCCAGCCCCTTCTCCCGCCTCGCTGGCGCTCCACGCGCTGGCGGATCACGCGATCGACACGCTGGGGCTCCACGAGTCGGCCACCCGACCCCTCCCAAGTTCCTCGGTCCCCGCCCGGTCACGCCTCGGTGAGTGGCTTTCAAGCCTGCTGTACGCCTGACCCCCTCCGCCCCCCCGCGGGAATCTCTACCACCCGTAACGACCGTGCCGCCTGCGCAGTTGCTGCTCGGCCTGGCGCGGGCCTTGCTGTCGATTCCACCGTTCAAGTCGGCGCCACATCCGGCCGACACCGGCTCAACACCCGGGCGCGTTGACTGCGCCGACGGCGGAGGGACGTCCGTGAACGACGGCACCATCACTCGGGTCATCGCGGCCTGCCTCGCCCTCTCGGCCTTCAGCATCGCCCTGATCGCCGGTCTGGCCGCGGGCAACCCCACCCCCGACATCCTCCTCCGCGCCTTGATCGCGCTGGCAGCCTGCTTCATCCTCGGCATGGCCATCGGCACCGTCGCCGAACGCATCGTCGCCGACCACATCGCCCGCGACACCGCCACGGCCGAGCCCGACCGATCGCCCCAGGGGCCCGGAACGACGCCGGCCGCGCCCGCGGCCAACGTCCCTTCATGAGTTATCCACCGGTTATCTCCGCATGACTTGCGCTTGCACCTGATCCGCCTACGGCTATCTTCCTCGCGTCCAAGGCCCAAGGACGGGCGCGAGGACCCACATCCCGATCGGCGGTGCGCTTCCGGCGCCGCCACCAGGTCCCACCGATGGTCAAGGAGCCGACCATGTCCCGGTTGAAAACGTCTTCGTCGTCGCGCGCCGCGCGCAAGCCCGCACCTCCCCGCGAGCTCACGCGAGAGGTCGTGGCACGCATGTCGGTCAACGAGATCTGGACCGAGTTCGCCCGCACCCGCTCGGAGGTGATCCGCAATCACCTCTGGGAGAAGTACATGCCGCTGGTGCGGTACATCGCCGAGAAGACCTACGCCAGGCTCCCCAACGAGGTCGACGTCGGCGACCTCATTTCCGCAGGCGTCTTCGGCCTGCGCGACGCGATCGAGGCCTTCGACCTTTCCAAGAACGTCAAGTTCGAAACCTACTGCGCCACCCGCATCAAGGGCGCCATCCTCGACGAGCTCCGCTCCATGGACTGGGTGCCGCGACTCGTCCGCCACCGCTCCGCCAAGGTCGACCACGCCCGCCGCGAGTTCGAGATGCGCAACGGCCGTCGTCCCACGCCGCAGGAACTCTCCGAAGTCCTCGGCGTCCAGGGCGAGGACTTCGACAAGATCGACCGCGACTCCTGCGCCGTTGGAACCGTCAGCCTCACCCGCAAGTGCTTCCAATCCGACGGCAACAAGGAAGTCCTCGAGATCGACGTCATCAAGGACCACTCCCAGGCCGACCCCTACCAGCAGTCCCAGCGCCGCGATCTCAAGGACCTCATCACCAAGGGCCTCAGCCGCGCCGAACGCCTCATCGTCGTCCTCTACTACTACGAGGAAATGACCATGAAGGAAATCGGCGCCACCCTGGCTCTTTCCGAGAGCCGCGTCAGCCAGATGCACTCTTCCATCCTCGCCCGCCTCAAGGCCCAGATGCAGCACCGCGAAGGCGAGCTCGAACCCGAGGAATGACTCACCCGATACCCCGCCCGTCCCCCGCGGCCCCGCTCCCCGGCGGGGCCGTTTCATTTCGCCGCTCAATCCTCCGCCCGCTCTCCATCCGGCGCCA
>JAEUIX010000199.1 GCA_016794945.1 Phycisphaerae bacterium | reverse complement strand
CATCCTGGTCCTGGGCGGGTTCATCGTGTTCGGGTGTTTCGCGGCCGTGACGGGGCTGGTGCTGTTCATCCTGCTGGTGCAGCAGCTCCGTTCGCGCGTGCTGCACGTCGGGCACCGGCCCGCGGCGCCGGGGGGCAGCCTCGGCGTCGAGCTGCTGGCCGTGTTCATCGCCGGGTTCATCGGCGTGAAGCTGCTGGTGGTCATCGCCCACGCCACCGCGCCGGCCGGTCAGGCCGCCCAGGCGGCCACGTGGACCGGCCTGCTGGCGCAGTGGCTGCTGCTGCCGCTGGTCGTGCTCTACCCGCGCTGGCGCGCCGGCGCCGGCGCGTCGGGTGAGTTCCTCGGCCTGGCCGCCTCATGCCGACGCGCGGGGGTGCTGCGCGAGGTGCTCGCCGGCGTCGCCGCCTGGTGCGCGTGCATCCCGCTGCTGGTCCTCGGGGCCGTCGCGTCGATCGTCCTCACGTGGATCTGGAGCCTCGTCTCCGCGCCCGCGGGCGGCGGCGCCGGGCCCGCGCCGGCCAACCCCGTCATCGACCTGCTCTCAGGCTTCGGGAACCCCTGGCAGGTGGCGATCGTCGTCGCCCTGGCGGTGGTCTGGGCGCCGATCGTCGAGGAACTGGTCTTCCGCGGCGGGCTGTACGGCCACCTGCGCACGCGCTTCGGCGTGCTCGCGTGCGCCGTCGCCTCGGCCGTCATCTTCGGCCTCATGCACGGTTACCCCCTGCTGCTGCTGGGGCCGGTGATCGGGCTGGGCGTCGGCTTCGCCGTCACGCGCCACCTGCGGGGCTCGCTCATCGCCGGCATGACCGCCCACGCGCTGCACAACGGGCTCGTCGTGGCCTTCCTGCTCGTGGCCATCCGCGCGCTGGGCCTCTAGCGCGACGTCAGCACAGCGCCCACGCGCAGCAGCGCCCGCTCGCCCAGCGCCGGGCCGACCAGCTGCACCCCCACGGGCAACTCCACGCCGCCGACTTCCTCCGTGCCGCCGGGAACCACCAGCCCGGGCAGCCCCGCGAGATTGACGCCGACCGTGTACGCATCCTCCAGGTACATCGCGATCGGATCGGCCGTCTTCTCGCCGGCCCGGAACGCCGGCCCGGGCGTCGCCGGCATGAGCACGCACGCGCACCCCCGCGCGAAGGCCGCGTCGTAATCCTGCTTGATGCGCCGGCGGGCCCGCAGCGCGGTGAGGTAGTACGCGTCGTAGTACCCGCTGCTGAGCACGTGCGTGCCGAGCATGATGCGCGTCCGCACCTCGGGACCGAAGCCCTCGGCGCGCGACCGGTCGTACAGCTCGGCAAGGCCCTGGCCGGGCGTCAGTTCGGCGCGACGCCCGTAGCGCACACCATCGAACCGCGCCAGGTTGCTGGAAGCCTCGGCCGTCGCGATGACGTAGTACGCCGCGATCGCCGCCCCGGCGTGCGGCAGGTCCACGTCCACGATCCGCGCCCCGCGCTGGCGCAGCCGCTCCGCCGCCCGCTCCAGCGCCAGGGCCACGCCGGGCGATTCGCCGGCGCCCGTCCCCCGCCCTGGGCGCGCCACGCCCACGACCAGGTCGGCCGGGGCGCGGTCCAGCTCGGCCGTAAAGTCCTCGGCCGGCAGGTTGGCGCACGTTCCGTCACGATCGTCGGCGCCGGCGATCACCCCCAGCACCAGCGCCGCATCCTCAACCGTCCGCGTCAGCGGACCCACCTGGTCCAGGCTGCTGGCGTACGCCACCAGGCCCCACCGCGATACGCGCCCGTACGTCGGCTTCACCCCAACCAGCCCGCAGAACGACGCCGGCTGACGGATCGACCCGCCCGTGTCGCTGCCCAGCGCCACCGCCGCCATCCCGCACGCCACCGCGGCGGCGCTCCCGCCCGACGACCCGCCCGGCACACGCGTGGGGTCCAGCGGGTGGCGCGTCGGGCCGAAGCACGACCGCTCGGTGCTGCTGCCCATGCCGAACTCGTCGAGGTTGGCCTTGCCCACGACCACCGCCCCCGCCGCCTCCAGCCGCTCGACCGCCGTCGCCGTGAACGGCGAGCGGTACGACCGCAGCATCTCGCTGCCGCAGGTCGTGAAGCCCCAGTCGGTGCACAGATTGTCCTTCACCGCCGCCGGCACGCCCGCCAGCGGGCCCGGGTCCTGGCCCCGGGCCACCGCAGCGTCGATCTCCGCCGCGCGCCGCCGGGCTCGCTCCGCGTCCACCTGCACCAGCGCGTTGACCGCCGGGTTCAACGCGTCGATCCGCGCCAGCGACCGCTCCACCACCTCCGCCGCGCGGAGCTTCCCGGCACGCACGGCGCGCGCGATCTCGGCGGCCGTCTCGGGTGCGTGATGTCCGCCGGCGTGGCTCATGCGTCGCCCAGTTTGGTCACTGCCCCACCGCCACGCCGCCCTTGCGCGGGTCGCTGGCGCCGCGCACCACACCGTCGGGCCCGCGCGTCACCGCCTGCACCACCGCCGTGCTCCGGGCCGGGCCCACGGCGTGGTGCAGCTTGCGCATCCACACGTCCACCCCCAGGCCGTTCCACGTGTCGCTCATGCCCGGTTCGATCTCCAGCGTATTCGGCGACCACTGGTGATGGAACCGCGGGCGGCTCACCGCCTGCCCCACGTCCATCCCGCGCACCAGCACGTTGAGCACCACCTGCAGCGTCCCGGTGATGATCCGCGGGCCGCCGCTGGCCCCGGCAACCATCTCCACCACGCCCCCGGCCGACACCACCACCGTCGGGCTCATGCTGCTCAACGGTCGCTTGCGCGGGCCGGGCAGATTCCGATCGCTCTGCGCCAGGCCGAACGCGTTGGACTGCCCGCGCCGCGCCGTGAAGTCGTCCATCTCGTTGTTCAGCACGAAGCCGTACCGGTCCACCGCCAGCAGCGAGCCGAACTCCAGGTTGATCGTCTCGGTGCACGCCGCGGCGTTGCCCGCGCCGTCGATCACGCTCACGTGGCTCGTGCCCCCGTCGTCCTTGCCGCCGCCGGCGGCCGCCTTCTCGATCGCGCGCAGGCCACAGGCCTCCGGCGCGTTGGTCCGGGTGATGCCGGTGCGCGCCGCCAGCGCGTCGAGCGTCGCGCCGGCCAGCAGCCGCCCCACCGGCGCCGCGTCGGCGCCCGTGCCGCCGTCCCACAGATACGCCGACCGGTCCGCCATCGCGTGGCGCACGCTCTCGACCGTCAGTTGCATCCACTCCGCCCAGCGGCCCTGCCCGGCGGCGTCCAGCGCCGTCGTCCGCTCCAGGATGCCCATCGCCTCGGCCATCGCCACCCCTCCGCTGCTCGGCAGCGGCATGCCCAGCACGCGCCGACCCGCGAACGTCCACACGAGCGGCGCCGACTCCACCACGCCCTGGCGTGCGTACGCCTTCAGGTCCGCACGGTTCAGGATGCCGCGATCACCCTTGACCGCCTTCTCGATCGCCTCGGCGATCGGCCCCTCGTAGAACGCCGCAGCGCCGTCGCGGGCGATCAGCTCCAGCGCCTCGGCCTGCTCGGGCAACTGAATGAGATCCCCTTCCTTCACCGCGCCCCGAGCAAGCAGCCGCTCCCAGACGAACGCGTACTTCTTCTGGTACGCCGGGTGCTTGCGGAACTTCTCGATGGTGGACGCCGCCGCCTTGAGGTACGCCGCGTCCGCGCGGAACCCCTCGCGCGCCGCGACGATCGCCGGGCGCATCACCGTGGCGCGGTCCAGCGTGCCGTACCGCTCCAGCGCCGTCAGCAGCCCCGCGACCGTCCCCGGCACGGCCACCGCCTTGCCGCCGATCGTGCTGGCCGATTCGTCCCCCCGCTCGAACATGTCCGCCGTCGCCGCGCCTGGCCCCCACTCGCGGTAGTTGATCGCCGTCTCCACCAGCGCCCCGTCGCGCCCCCTGACCCGCAGCACCATGAACCCCCCGCCGCCGATGCCGCACGAGAACGGCCGCACCACGCTGAGCGTGAAGCTCGCGGCCACCGCCGCGTCCACCGCGTTTCCCCCCTTGCGGAGCATCTCCACCCCCGCGATGCTCGCCACCACGTGATCGGCGGCCACGACGCCCTTGCCCGGCGGCGACTCGGCCTGAGGCTGGGCGCGCGCCGGCCACGCCAGCGCAACGCACACCGACATCACCACGGCCAGGGCCGACGTCGGGCGGAGGGCTCGGACCATGGGCGGGTTCTCCGTGCTCCCGGTGCGCCGTCGGGGCTCAATCGGCGGCCAGCAGATCGGCCAGCAGCCGGGCGCCCCAGCCGGTCGGCCCCTTGACGAACGGGCCGCTGTCGCTCTCGGTGGCGTGCACGCCGGCGATGTCCAGGTGGCACCAGGGGATCTTCTCGTCCACGAAGTACGAGAGGAACGCCGCGCCCTGGATCGGGTGCGCCTTGCGGTTGGGGTTGCTGTTGAGGATGTCGGCCACCGGGCTCTTCATCAGGTCGCGGTACTCCGCGTGCATCGGCAGACGCCAGACGCGTTCGCCGCTGGCGGCCGCCGCCCGCTCGACGCGGGCCCGGAGCTTGTCGTCCTCGCAGAACATGCCGCAGTACGTGCTGCCCAGCGCGACGACGACCCCGCCCGTGAGCGTGGCGAGGTCGACGATGTAGGCCGGGTTCTCCTTCTCGCACGCCCAGCAGAGCGCGTCGGCCAGCACCAGCCGCCCCTCGGCGTCGGTGTTCGTCACCTCCACCGTGACCCCGTTGCGGTAGGTGATCACGTCGTCGGGCCGGTACGCCTCGTCGCTGATCGAGTTCTCGGCGGCGGCCAGCAGCGCGACGACGCGCCGCTCGGGGCGGATCGTGGTGGCGATCGCGTGCATGGCGCCGAGCACCGCGCACCCGCCGTCCTTGTCTCGCTTCATGCCCACCATGCCGTTGTTGATCTTCAGCGACAACCCGCCCGTGTCGTAGGTCATCGTCTTGCCGATCAGCACCGCCGGCGGCTGCTTGGCCTTCTTCGCCGGCGTGTACTCCAGGCGGATCAGGCACGGCTTGTTCTCGCTGGCCTTGCCCACGTTGATCAGCCCGGTGAACCGCTCGCGCTCCAGGTCCTGCCCCGCGAACACCCGGCACTTCATGCCCGTGTCGTTCGCCAGCCGGCGCGCCTGCTCGGCCATCCACATCGGCGTCGCGATGTTCGGCGGCGTCTCGCTGAGCGTGCGCGTCAGGTTCGCCGACTCGGCCAGCGCCAGCCCCAGCGCCAGCCCCTTGCCGAACGCCTTGCCGCCGCCGCCGATCGTCAGGGGTTGACGCTTGGCCGCGGCGCCCTCGCTGGCCTTGCCCTTGAACGCCAGGTTGTTCCACGACAGCAGGCCGAACGCCTCGCCCGCCGCGCGTCCGGCGTCGGACTCGTCGGCGCCCGCCTGCTCCAGCGCGGGGCCGATCTCCAGCCGCACCGACCGCGCCTTGACCGCCGCCGCTCGCCGGCCCGCGCCCGCCGCGATCGTGCGCAGGTCGCCGGGCTGGAACTTCTTCTTCTTGCCCAGGCCCACGCAGACCACCCGGACGCCCGACCGCTCGTC
>JAEUIX010000166.1 GCA_016794945.1 Phycisphaerae bacterium | reverse complement strand
CCCCCGGCCGATCGGCCCGGTGCGCCCGTTCGGCGGATTCCCGACACGCCCGAAGGCAACCTGCTCGACGGCCGCGTCGCCTACCTGCTCATCCCCGGATGTCCCAACGGCGATGCCGACCAGCTCCGCCGCTGGGCACGGGCCCTGAACGATCGGGTGCACACGCTCGGCCGTCAGAATCCCGTCGGCTGGATCATCGACCTGCGGCTCAACGGCGGCGGGAACGTCTGGCCGATGCTGCTGGGCCTGCGCGGCATCCTGCTCGACGGCGTGTGCATGACGAGTTTGGAATCTGCCTCGGTCACCAGCCGCTTCGGCGTTTCAGCCACGCACGGCGCATGGATCGACTGGGGATCGGGCCCGCAGACACAGCTCGATTGGGCCGCTGACCCGCCGGCCGAGTCCACGGTGCCGGGGCGCGGCACGGTGGCCGTGCTGCTGGGCCCATGGACCATGAGCAGCGGCGAAGCGCTGGCGATCGCCCTGCGGTCGGCCGGCGCTCGCACATTCGGCGAGCCGACGGCAGGCCTGACCACGGTCACGAACATGTTCCCGCTCAGCGATGGATCCACGCTCATCCTGCCGGTGTCCCGCATGGGAGATGCCGGGGGCCGCCCTGTGCATGGACGGCTGACGCCCGACCAGTTGGAGCGCTTCGGCGATTGGCCGACCCCCGACGACGAGGCCGCCCGCGCGGCCGCGGCGTGGGTCACCTCCCGCGCCGGTCGCCCGGTCGTCGCCGATTGACAGGCCGCGCACCGCGCACGGACCGCTGATCGACCGCGTCCGGAGCGACTTCGGCCATCGCCAGGATCGCGCTCAGCGTCCTGCAGTTTCGCCCAGTCGCCGGAACGCCCAGCGCTCGTTCGATCGACCCCATCGTCAGTTTCGACCGCCCGATCCCGTCGGGGTACGCGACGAACACCTCACGGCCCACCAGCCGAACCCGCTCGCGCCCGCGCGGCAGCGCCTCCAGGGCAGCCTTCGCCGCCGCCGTCGGCGACCCCTTGCAGAACAACACCACCAGGTGCGCCGGGTCCTTCACAGCGAACTCCGCAAACGGGTTCGCCGCGAGCGCGGCCCGCAACTCCGCCGCGGTGCGGACGACGACGTCGGGCCGGAAGCCCCGCCGGCGTTCGATCGCGGACTCCAGACGCTCAGCGGCGGCCGTCACGTTCCGAGTCGGCGCCCGGAACACGACGTTGCCGGACTGGATGTAGGTGCGTGCTTCCTCCATCCCGGCATCGGCACACAGCTCGCGCAGCAGGTCCATCGGAAGGGAGCGCGACGAGCCGACATTGACGCCGCGGAGCAATGCGATCGCGGTGGGCATGGAAGGACGGTAACACGGTACCGCTGGCCCTATGATCGGATCGAAACCGCTCGGGGCGCGGGGGCACGGTGCCCGTGTGGGCGCACGGCTCCCGCTGAGAAGCACCCGTTGAACCTGATCCGGTTCGCACCGGCGTAGGGAAAGCAGCCATGACAACGTTCGCACCGCGCTCCGCCCCGTCCGCCGCCGCGTCGCCGACCCGGGACGCCGCGCCCCTGACGCGTCCCGACGCCCCGCCCCTTCGCGGCGCGCTCAACCCCGGCGTCGAGCCCGTCGTCACCACGCCCGGCTCGTTCGCCCACGCGCCCGACCTGGGCGGGCCCCTGACCTTCAGCAGCCCCGACACGCCGGGCATGCCCGCCCCGAGCGCCAAGACCGCCTGGGACTTCCTGCCCCAGGGCTGGAGCGTCGTGGACCTCGGTCCCGTCGAGCTCGACGCGGCCGACCCCGCCTTCTCGCCCGCGCCGCCGCACGAACTCGACCAGCCCTGGACGCCCACGTTCGGCAACGGCGGCGGACGCGCCGGCGCGGCCCCGACCTTCCTGGCGCCCGGTCAGTTCACGCCCTTCGTCCCCGGCTGCGTGTCGCGCGACTTCACCGGCCAGGTGGCCAGCGACCACCCGCACGTCGCCCCGCACCTGCGCCCCGTCGGTGCATCGGCGACCGGCACCACCGGGTGCGCCACGTGCCTGGGCGACAGCCTGATGTTCGTCGAGTTCAACACCGCCAGGCCCAGCCGCGCCCAGGCCCGCCGCCTGCGCGTCATCTACCCCCGGGGCTTCCGCCCGCTGACCCAGCTCGAGCACGCCCGCCTGGGCGTCATCACGCCCCAGATGCAGCGCGTGGCCCAGCGCGAGCCGCACCTGACGCCCGCCATGGTGCGCGACGAAGTGGCGGCCGGTCGCATGGTGATCCCCGCCAACGTGCACCACCTGGCCCACCGCCTGGACCCCATGTGCATCGGGCGCGCCGGCAAGACCAAGGTCAACGCCAACATGGGCGCCAGCCCCGTCTCCAGCGGCACCCACGAGGAAGTCGAGAAGCTCAAGTGGGCCGAGCAGTGGGGCGCAGACACCGTCATGGACCTCTCCACCGGCGGCAACCTCGACGAGTGCCGCGACGCCATCGTCCGCAACGCCTGCGTGCCCATCGGGACCGTGCCCATCTACTCCATGATCATCGGGCGGAAGATCGACGACCTCGACTGGCCCGCCATCGAGGCGAGCCTGCACCACCAGGCTCGGCAGGGCGTCGACTACTTCACCATCCACGCCGGCGTCCGGCGCGCCCACCTGAAGTTCGTCAAGGACCGGCTCATCGGCATCGTCAGCCGCGGCGGATCGCTCCTGGCCAAGTGGATGCTCGTCCACGGCCAGGAGAACATCATGCACACCCGCTGGGACGACATCTGCGACATCCTCCGCGGGTACGACGTGACGTTCTCCATCGGCGACGGGCTGAGGCCCGGCGGCCTGGCCGACGCCAGCGACGCGGCCCAGCTCGCCGAGCTTCAGACCCTCGGCGAGCTCACCGAGCGCGCCTGGCGCAAGGGCGTCCAGGTGATGATCGAGGGGCCCGGCCACGTCCCCTTCGACCAGATCGAGTGGAACGCCAAGGTGCAGCGCACGCTCTGCCACGGCGCGCCGTTCTACGTGCTCGGACCGCTGGTGACCGACATGTTCCCCGGGTACGACCACATCACCAGCTGCATCGGCGCGACGTCCATGGCCTACCACGGAGCCGCGATGCTGTGCTACGTCACGCCAAAGGAGCACGTCGGCCTGCCCAAGAAGGACGACGTGAAGCAGGGCTGCATCGCCTACAAGATCGCCGCCCACGCCGCCGACGTCGCCCTGGGCATCCCCGGCTCGCGCCGGCGCGACGACGAGCTCACCAAGGCCCGCGCCGCGCTCAACTGGGAGAAGCACTTCGAACTCGCCTTCGACCCCGACACCGCCCGCGCCTACCACGACGAGGACCTCGACGTCGACACCGACTTCTGCGCCATGTGCGGGCACGACTGGTGCTCCGTCCGCATCTCCAAGGAGATCCAGGAGTTCGCCTCGGGCAAGGCCGAGGGCTTCGAACGGATCGGAGCCGGCGGACGCGCGGGCGCCCCGGTCAAGTCCGCCGCGCTCACCCCCGAGCAGCAGGAGATCCTCTCCAAGCGCGGCGTGCTCTCGCCCGACGAGATCCACAAGCTCGCCAGCAAGACCCGCAAGGCCGTGGGTGCCGACGCCGGCAAGGCCTCGTGCCACAGCGACTACGTCGATCCCGCGCAGGCCCAGCGCCTGCTGGCCGACAAGACCGGCGCTGCGCTCGTGCAGGTCGACGTTCGCCCGGCCCTGGGCATCGCCAAGGAAGACCGGTTGGTGTGAGGCCGCGAACGGGGCTCTCCCGCCTGCCCACCGCGCACCCAGCGACGGGACGCCGCGGATCCTTCACTACGATCTCGCCCGATGTCACCAGACGCGATCGCCATCGAGCCGCTGCCGGCCGAACCTGCGCCCGGGGACCTGGACGACCTGGCGGACCTGCTCGTCGGAGCGGTGAGCGCCGGCGCCGCCGTGAGTTTCCTGGCGCCGCTCGCCCATGACCGGGCCCGCGCCTGGTGGCGGGGCACCATCGTCGCGCTCCACGAGCGGGCGGTCGTTCTCGTCGCGCGCGATCGAGCCTCGGGCCGCATCGTCGGCACCGCGCAGCTCCAGCCCGCCTGGGCACCCAACCAGCCGCACCGCGCCGAGGTCTGCAAGGTGCTCGTGCACCCCGCCGTGCAACGCCGCGGCCTGGCCCGCCGACTCATGATCGAGATCGAGCACGCCGCCCGCGAGCGCGGCTTCACGCTCCTGACCCTCGATGCCAAGGCCGACGGGCCGGCCGATCGCCTCTACCGTGCGCTGGGCTGGACGTTCGTCGGCCGCATCCCCGGCTTCGCGCTGGACCCCGACGGGCAGGCCCTGCACGACGACGCCCTGTTCTTCAAGGCCCTGGCCGAACGTTCGCACGCAGACCCGCCGCCGGCTTCCCCGTGCCGTCTGCACCACGTCGCGATCATCTGCTCCGACTTCCCGCGATCGCGCGACTTCTACACCCGCGTGCTGGGCCTGCGCACCGTCCGCGAGTCGTTCCGTCCCGACCGACGTTCGCACAAGCTGGACCTCGCATTGCAGGACGGCGTGCAGATCGAGCTCTTCAGCTTCCCCGACCCGCCCCCTCGCCCCACCCGGCCTGAGGCGTGCGGGCTCCGCCACCTGGCACTGGCCGTCTCGAACATCGACGCCGAACTGGCGCGCCTGGCGTCCTTTGGCGTCGCCGCCGAGCCCGTCCGAACCGACGAGCACACCGGCCGGCGCTTCACCTTCATCCGAGACCCCGACGACCTGCCCATCGAGCTCTACGAACAACCTTGATCCGCGACGACCGGCGCACGCGAACCGGTGCGTTCCACTCGGGATACCGTTCGAACAAGGCGCGGCCGCCGATCGTACGGGCACGATCCCGGAATCCGGTTGTCCCGGTCGAGCGGAGAAGTGCGAACGGAGCAAAGCCAGATGAAGTGCCCTGCATGTACGACGGCGGACCTGATGATGACCGAGCGCGCGGGCGTGGAGGTGGACTACTGCCCCAAGTGCCGCGGCATCTGGCTCGATCGCGGGGAACTGGACAAGATCATCCAGCGAGCCTCGGCGGAGGAGCGGGGCTCGGGGGCGCCGCCCCCGTCCGCGCAGGTTCAATCGGCCGTGCCCCAGCAGCATGTGCACCCCCACCCGACGCCGCGACGGCACCCGTCGGACGACGATTCCAACGACGACAGCAAGTACGGCTACAGGTACCAGCAGCAGGGACAGCCGTACCGCAAGAAGAGCATCTGGCGCGAACTGTTCGATTTCTGAAGCGAGGATCGGGCCCGCGGCTGGATCATCCACGAAGCGGCGGCGCGACGCGACCTCGTCGGCCCGCGTTTCGCCGCAGGGCCCGCGTGTGGCCGGCGTCCGCCCGTCTCAGCGCTCGCGCCGGTACCGCATCGTGTAGCCCTGCTCCTTCGATTCGGGCGCGAACGCGACCTCGACCACCAGCGTCTCCGGCCCGTCCAACCTGTACACCACGCTCACGACCTGCGCCGAGGCTCCCGTGCCGGCGAACTCGCATCGGTTCCCCCCTGCCGACACCAGCCGGAAGTTCGAGATTTCCCGCCGTCGCTCCGGAACCTCCAGCAGAGCGTGCAGGTGCCGCAGCCGCAGCACCACGCCCTCCGGCTCGGCCGTGATGAGCGACACCTCGTGCAGCGCGGGCTTGCCGTCCCGGCGCACCTGGCGGAACAGCGCCGCCATCGAGTTGCCCCGTGGCGGCGTCCACATCTCGTCGTTCACCGTCCCGTTGGGGTTCACCCCCACCCACCGCCCGGTCAGGAACGCAAGGTCCGCCAGCGCCGCCGCGGGTCGAGCGCTCTCCGGCAGCGCCGGCGCGGGCGCCGGCGGCGGACCGCCGTCGCCGCCGGTCGCACACCCCCCGCCCGCCGCGGCCAACACGGCAACCCCCGCCCACCTCGAAACACGACGCATTCGTGCCACAGTGTCCTGCATGCCTCAATCCTAGTTCGCGGGCTCAGGCGGTCGCCACGGGCGGCCCTTCGAACGTCAGGTTGAACTTCCCGAAGATCGCCGTCAGCACGTCGGGCGTCAGCGGACCGCGCCGCTCGGCGGCCTGGCTCTCGCGGAACGGGCCTTCCAGCCCCGCCGGCGAGGTGATCACCAGCATCCGCCCCGGCCCCGGCCCCGCGTTCACGAACCCGTGCAGCGACCCTCGCGGCGCCGCAACGAATGCCCCCGGCTCGGCCACGAACTCGCGCCCGTCCATCACGAACCGGTACCGCCCCTCGAGCACGAAGAAGAACTCGTCGTCCACCCCGTGCCTGTGCAGCGGCGGGCCGAACCCCGGCGCGCTGGTTTCGACGAAGATGAAACAGCGCCCGCCCGTCGCCGCGCCGTCGGCCAGCACGCGCACCTTTTCGCCCATGAACTCGATCCGCTCGCCCTCGTCCGGCCTCAATGTGCGCGGCAGGACCGGGCCTCGGGACTGTTCCTGTTGCATCGCTCGGTTCCTCCGTTTCCCCCACCCGGGGGAGCCCTTCTCCTCGGCGTCAGCCCCTCCTGGTCGGCCGCGCCGGTACGCTGCGACATTGCACCGCCCGTGCGCCGGCCTGTCGCCCGCGCCAAAGGAGGCTCCACCATGCATCGTACCTCGTCACCGTTCGTTCGAGGCGTCGTCGCCGGCGCCGGCGGCCTTCTGCTGATCGCCGCCGCCTTCGGCGTCGGCCGCGCGATGACCGTGGGCGATTCCCACGTGACCGCCAGCGCCGATGGGCGCAAGGCGTACCTCTGGAACGTCAGTGGCAACAGCATCACCTTCGTCGCGTCCGCCGAAGCTGACAAGGGCGCCGACGGCGACAAGTCCAAGGGCCCCGACGGCCAGCACGGCAAGCAACCCGACAAGGAGCCCGCACCGGGAGGTCCCGCTCCGAGCGGCGGCGGAGGCGGCGGAGGCAAGGGCAAAGGCAAGTAGGCCTTCCGCGGGTGAGCATGATCGACCCCCGACCCGTCGGCCGCGCCGACGGGTCGGGGGCGTATGTCCGCTCGTCCTCACACCGCCTTGGGCCAGAGCCACGCGAACGCGCCCGCCGTCAGCAGGGCGTACACCACGGCGTCGAACAGCGCCCCGGGCAGGTGCGACCACGGCCGCCCGCGCCAGATGCTGTCGCACATCGCGTTGCCGCCGTGCGCCAGGAACGCGGCGGTGCCCGCGATTCGGAACACGCTCAGGTAGGCCTCACCGGGCTTGCAGGCATGGCTGGCCAGGTAGCCCACGAACAGCGACACCAGCACCAGATTCACCATCCACAGCCCGAGCATCGACCCCATGTTCGGCGCCTTGCTCGAGATCGAGATCACGCCCCAGGGTCCCTGCTTGAACCGCTCCATCGCCGACGGGTCCTTCAGCGCGTGCGGGTCGCACGCCGGGAGCATGTACTGAGCCGACCTGCCCGCGAGCCCGGCCGCCCGCAGCGCTTCGATCACCGGCCCCTCCGCCGCGCCGAGCGGCAGGTAGTCCTTCTTGTGAATGGGCAGCGCCATCCAGATGATGCTGCTGGCGAAGAACACCAGCACCGCACTGACCAGGATGGGCATCCACAGCGACGTCAGTTCAACCATGATCGGCTCCTGGATCATCCCGCACGGCGGTGCACGGCGCAGGGTCGATCCCCGCGGTGAGCCGCCCGAAGGGACTTTTCCCCTCTCTCGGTCCCCCAAACGAACTTGGAACACTTGCCGCGCGTATACTGGGGAGAACCCTGGAGCGTTGACGGCATGCGTACATGCCCGCCGCGCCCCTTCGGCGGCGGTGGTGGTCCGGGTCGCGTTCCGCGCGGCCACGGCTCTATCGAGGCGCTCCATGACACAACTGTCCGTCGCCCCCGTCGCCACGACCGCTCACGTTGACGCGGCGAGCCACCTTCCGCAAGCCGCGCCCATGGCCGTGCGCATCATGTACGGCTTCTTCATCGCGGTGCCCCTGCTCGGCCTGATCGCGTCGATCGTGCTGCTGTGGGGCCCGGGCATCGATTGGATCCACCTGGCCCTGCTCGGCGGCGGGTACATCTTCACCGGCCTGGGCATCACCATCGGGTACCACCGCCTGTTCACCCACAAGGCGTTCGCCACCCCGCGCTGGATGATGCTCTTCTGGGGCATCGTCGGCTCGATGGCCGCGGAGGGTCCACTGCTGACGTGGGTCGGCGTGCACCGCAAGCACCACCAGCACTCCGACGATGAACTCGACCCGCACTCGCCCAACTTCGGCCGTTCGGCGGGGCTGCTCGGCGTGCTGCGGGGCTGGCTGCACGCCCACGTGGGCTGGATCGTCATGGCGCGGCCCAACAGCGGCGCCTCGGCCCGTTATACCGCCGACCTTCGTCGCGATCCGCTCATCCGGTTCGTAGACCGGTACTGGTGGCTATGGATCGCCTTGGGCCTGCTGCTGCCGGGGCTGATCGCCTGGGCCGTGACCGGCACGGTCTGGGGCGGCGTGCTGGGCGTGCTCTGGGGCGGTCTGGTGCGCATCCTCGTGGTGCACCACATCACCTGGAGCGTCAACTCCGCCTGCCACCTCTGGGGCTCGCAGTCGTACCGGAGCCACGACGAGAGCCGCAACAACCCGATCTTCGGCGTGCTGGCCCTGGGCGAGGGCTGGCACAACAACCACCACGCATTCCCGACGTCGGCGCGCCACGGCCTGGCGTGGTGGCAGTTCGACCTCTCCTGGCTGGTGATCCGCGCCATGCAGGCCGTCGGCCTGGCTCACCAGGTGCGACTGCCCTCGCCCGAGCGCATGGCGGCGCTGTCGACGGCCGGGACCGCTGCAGATCCTGAAACTTCGCCGTGAAGTGCCGCGGCACGTCCGGCGCCTCGACGATCCGCAGCCCGCGCAGCGACGATCGACGGGCCAGCGGATTGCGCACGCCTCGGCCACGGAGTCCATGTGGCTCTGCGTGTACGCCCGACGCGGGGGAACGGCTCGATGATGGTCTTCAGGGCGCACCTCGCGGATGATCCGCCAGCCCCTATGTCCGGCATAGGCGCGCCGCGCCGGCCCCTCCCCCAACGCGGGGTCCCGGGCCGAACTCGGGCCGACGCAGGGTCGTAGACTCACCCCGATCCCGGGTCGCCGCGGCCGGTGGCCCGCGCGAGCCCCATGCCTCCGAACCGGCATCCAACCACTTGCGGCCGTTTCAGGATTCAGCCCTGATCGCCACTCCCCACCGGAGCGACTCGTATGAAACCGCTTTCGTTGGCACTCACCGCATCGCTGCTGGCCGCGGGCGTCTTCGCCGCGTTCAAGCCCGCCGGCTGCTGGTTCGGATCGTGCAGCGCCGAAGCCTCGGCTCAGCCGGTCCAGGCCATGACTCCGACCCCTCCCACTCCCGCCGATTCCAAGCCGGACGCCTCCATGCCCACCACCGCCGCCAAGCCCGCAGCACCCGCCTACTCCAAGAGCCTGCACGACATCACCCCGTTGTCCAAGTCCCGCATCGATGAGCTGGCCAAGAAGCTGACCAAGGAGGAGGCCGAGGTGATCCTCTCCAAGGGCACCGAGCGCCCGTTCTGCGGCACGCTGCTCGACAACAAGAAGCAGGGCACGTACGTCTGCCGCCTCTGCGGACTGCCGCTGTTCGCCTCCGACGCGAAGTTCGACTCGGGCACCGGCTGGCCCTCGTTCTTCAAGCCCTTCGACCCCGCGCACGTCGCCACGCGCCGCGACACCAGCCACGGCATGATCCGCACCGAGATCAACTGCGCACGCTGCGATGGGCACCTCGGCCACGTCTTCGAAGACGGCCCGCCCCCCACCGGCCTGCGCTTCTGCCTCAACTCCGCCTCGCTCGACTTCGTCGAGAAGGGCCAGCCGATGCCCGAGGCATCGCGCCCGGTCGCCGCGGCCACCGCCTACTTCGCCGGCGGCTGCTTCTGGGGCGTCGAGGACCGCTTCCAGCAGCTTCCGGGCGTCATCGACTCCGTCAGCGGCTACATGGGCGGCCGAACCAAGAACCCGACGTACAAGCAGGTGTGCTACGAAGAGACGGGGCACGCCGAAACCGTGAAAGTCACGTTCGACCCCGCGCGGATCTCCTACGACCAACTTCTGGCCGCGTTCTTCAAGTTCCACGACCCCACCCAGCTCAACCGCCAGGGCCCGGACATCGGCGACCAGTACCGCTCGGCC
>JAEUIX010000153.1 GCA_016794945.1 Phycisphaerae bacterium | reverse complement strand
CTCGCCGCAGTTGATGCGGGCGCCCGAGCCGCAGAAACAGACGTGCAGGTGGTCCAGCGCCAGCGGCTCCTGGGCCAGCGCCCGCACCTTTTCCAGGCGCGACACCTCGCCGCCGGCGTACACGAACCGCACGTAGGCCGTGTCGTGCATGGGGACCGTGACGGGGTGGATGGAATCCGGGACCAGGCCGTTGTACGTCGCGACGGCCGAGAACAGCGCCACGCCCACGTCGCCGGCCAGCAGCGATGCGGCGCCCGTGAGCCCGCCGGGGTACATGCGGAACTCCGGACCGCGGCTGTCGTGGATCTGCCGGAGATTGCTGCGCAGCAGCACCAGCCGGAGGCCCAGCGCGCCGGCGACGGCCCGCCAGTTGGACGTGGCCGCGGCGGTGAGTTCCGCGTCCTCCGGGCGCACGTCCATGCCCAGGACGTTGATGAGCGTGTCGAGGTTCCACCCGCCGCGGAGCACGGTGTGGAAGGAATCGACCCCGCCGGAGAAGAACGCGGCCCTGGAGGGGCCGGTCGGGGGGCGGTCGGACGCGGCGCGGGCGGAAGCGTGGATGGTCACGGGCCGCCAGCGGGGGCGCCAGCAGCGGAGCGCCTCGTGCAGGCGGGCGACGTTCTCGAGCAGCACGGGGCAGACTGGCGCGTCGATCTCCAGCGGCACGCCGAGGCGCAGGGCCCAGGACTGGGTGACGATCAGCGCCGCATCGGCGGCGGGACCCGGCAGCGGCGTGTCGGAGCGGAACCACAGGTCGTCGACGCCCCTGGGATGCTCGACCCGGGCGGAGGCGACCCACTGCGGGCCGTCGCGGAACGAGCGGACCTGGCTGACACGAATCGCCGGGAGCATGATCGCGGGAGCGTACCACAGCGTCGGCGGCCCGGGTGGCGCTGTGGCGTTCAGACGTGAGGGGGCAGGGCGCGTCCATCGGGTGAGCGGCGCGTGCTGCCGCCGGCCCGCTCTCCGAGGATCCACCGGCGCCAGCGTCGCGAGAAGGTCCTGCCTTCGCACCGGCGGACGGCGTGGCGGAGCGCGTCGGCCCATGGCCGGCAGTCTGGCCGCGACCGCAGGACGGTCTCGAGCTCTCGCATGAACGACAGCTCACGGTCCATGTGGAACCGCAGCGCTCGGACGTAGGCCGGCTCAGGCATCGGACCGAAGGTGGAGAACTCTCCCAGTCGCCCTTCGGCCATCAGGCCGAGCATGGTGCGCACGCACTTTTCGCACCGGGAGCAGTTGCCCGGGTTGGTGGGGTTGTCGATGCACACCTGCAGCGTCTGCTGCACCAGGGGCAGGCCGGCAACGGCGCGGATCTTGGCCTGGCGCGAGTGTTCCGCGCCGTGGAACCCGAGCCAGAGCGATTCGCTGCCCAAGAGGGGTACGACGACGGGGTCCTGCGGGGGCCAGCTCATGTCGCGCCAGGCCATGCTGGCCGACGCGTAGAGCACCCCGATGCGACCCTGGAACAGGTGCCCGGCGGCCGCGAGTCCGATCGTGTAGATCGACTCCCAGCGGGCGAAGCGGTCGATGAGCTCGCGGGCGTTGGTGCGGACGACGATCAGCCGCTTGCCGAGTTCGTCGGCGGCGCGGCGCCAGCGCGGGAGCAGCGAATCGGCCTGCGTGCGGTTGTCGACGGCGATGTCGCCCCCGAGGACCGCGAACAGCGCGTCGGTCCGCAGCGACGGGTCCATGGCGGTGTGGTAGGAATCGACGCCGGCGGTGAACAGCGCAGCGCGGATGGGGCCCGGCGGCGTGTTCTCGGCCCCGATCCGGCGCGGGGCGTCGATCTGGATCTCCGGCGCGTCGGGATCCGACGCCTGGTTCAGCCGGCCGATGCGCCAGAGGCCCTCGGCCAGGCGGTGCGAGACCGGCTCGCGGCAGACGATCGGACCGCCGGCGCTCAGGGCGCAGGACGCGGCGAGCGCGACGAACGCGTCGGCCGGCTGGCACCCGAAGGGCTCGGAGGATTCGAACCAGACGGTGTCGCACCCGGCGGGGTGATCGACGCGGGCGCTGACGCGGTGAACGCCGCCCGACTGCCCCGCGGTGATGTCGCCGATGCGGAATCCGACCATCAGGTCCTCAGGATACCGCGACGGGGCGTGCCGGCGATCAGGCGGTGGCGGCGGCGGGCTGGGCGAGCTGCATGCTGGCGGAGCGGCGGATGGGCTGGCTCTCGGCGTCCTGGTCGTCGGCGCCGGTGTAGGCCTCGCCGAACCGGAAGAGCCGGAAGGAGTTGAGGATGACCAGCACGTCGGCGATGAAGTGGAAGAGCAGCGCGGCGAAGATATCGAGCTTGCCGGTGGCCGCCAGCGCCAGGCCGACGATGGCGACCACGATGGCGATGGCGATGTTCTGGGCGATGATGACGCGGTTGCGCCGCGACAGTTCGATGAGGAACGGGATGCGCGACAGGTCGTCGTTCATCAGGGCGACGCCGGCGGAATTGGTGGCGATGTCCGACCCGGAAAGGCCCATGGCCACGCCGACGTCCGCCGAGGCGAGCGAGGGGCCGTCGTTGATGCCGTCGCCGACCATGAGCGTGCGCCGTCCCTGCTTGGCGAGGCTCTTGACCAGGGCGTGCTTCTCCTCGGGCAGGCACTCGGCCTCGACCGAGTCGACGCCGACCGTGCGGCCGACGCGCTCGGCGACCGACAGGCGGTCGCCGGTGAAGATCGACACGGTCTTGATGCCCAGGTCGCGCAGCCGGTCGATGACGGTCTTGGTGTTGGAGCGGACCTTGTCCTCCAGGCCGACGGCTCCAAGGTACCGACCGTCGCGCATCACGTGCACCCCGGTCATGCCGGCGATGCGCTCCTCGACGGTCGCCAGGTCGGCCTTGATCGACGGGTTGAGTTCCAGGAGCCAGGTCGCCCGCCCGACGTGCAGCTCGCCCATGCTCGTGCGGGCCTTGACGCCGCGGCCGTGGATCTCCTCGTATTCGTTCGTGCCGTCGGGGCTGATTCGGGCGGCCCTGGCGGTGTTGAGGATGCTGCGGGCCAGGGGGTGATTGCTGTGCTGCTCTCCGTTGGCGGCGGCGGCCAGCAGTTCGGCGCCCTCGACGCCGGGCGCGGGCGACAGGCGGGAGACGACGAAGCGGCCGGTGGTGATGGTGCCGGTCTTGTCCATCACGACCGTGTCGACGTCGGCGGCGGCCTCGAGGTAGGACGTCTGCTTGATCATGATGCCCAGCCGCGCGGCGGCGGCGAAGGCGGCGACCATCGCGGTGGGGCTGGCGATCAGCAGCGCGGCGGGGCAGGTGACGACCAGGACGGTGATGGCGCGCTCGATCTCCCCGCCGGTGAGGAACCACACGAGGAAGGAGATGGAGAGCACGACCGGGACGTAGAACCGGGCGACCTGCTCGATGAGCAGCTGACGCGGAGTCTTGGACTGCTCGGCCTCGCGGATGAGCTGGGTGACCTTGCCGATGGTCGTGTCGGCCCCGACCTGGGTGCAGCGCAGGTCGAACGACCCGGAGAGGTTGGTGGTGCCGGCGTAGACGGGGTCGCCGGGCTGCACCTCGTGCGGCGCGGCTTCGCCGGTGAGCGACGCCTGGTCGAGCGTGGTGCGGCCGGTGACGACGACGCCGTCGACCGGCAGGTTCTCGCCGGGGCGGACGCGGACGACGTCGCCCACCTTGACCTGGGCCAGGCCGATCTCCTGCTCCTGTCCGTCGCGCACCACGCGGGCGACGTTGGGGGTCAGCCGGACGAGCTGCTCGATGACGCGCTGGGCGCCGAACGCGGTCCGCCGCAGCAGCTGATCAACGACCAGCAGGATGAGTGCCAGCCAGCCGGCGGTCTCGTACTTGCCCATCGAGATCGAGGCGATGATGGCCAGCGATGCGAGCGATGAACTGGAGGCGCGGCCCTCGCGCAGCTCCTTGATCGAGGCGTAGAACAGGGGCGACCCCAGGAGCACCGCGGCGATGGCGGCGGGGACCTGCGCCACCGAATCGTCGATGGTGCCGGGGAAGAACTTGCGGGCGATGAAGACGCCGACGAGCAGCATGCCGCCCAGGAGGTACAGCAGCAGGTACCGCTCGGACTGCAGCTCGTGGTGCGAGCAGCAGGCCGAGTCCTTGTCGTGCGTGTGGCCCGAGTTGCTCGAGGGGACGACGTGCAGGGAAAGACCGGACATGCAGCGCTCCGGGAGACAGACGGGAAGACTGAACCGCCGGCCGCGGGCCAGGGGACTCGGCGAACCGGGCAGAGAACCTGCCGGAACCCGACCGAGCGTGTATGGTAGCCTGAGGCGGCACCAACGACGCCCGCGACACCGCCCATACGAGCGGGAGCGGAGGGCGGTTCGAGGTCTGCCGACCCGGCAGCGTGCGGCGGGGTGCGGGGCGGATCCGCCCCTATGGTTCGTGTGTCCCCGGGGCAACGCCTCGGGCGGAGCGTGGATGACCAAGCGACCGGCCCAACCCGATCACGCCAACGGCGACCAGTCCGAGCGGGACCGTCCGTTGGTGGCGATCCTCGGCCTGGGGCAGATGGGGCTGGTCTGCTCGACGATCCTGGCCGATCCGGAGCGTGCGGGCAAGCCGGCGCACCTTCGACCCCGGGTGGTGGTGTGGGGCCACGACCCGGATGAAGCCGCTCGGGCGAGCCAGGCGCGTCGGAGCGAGCGAATGCCCGGGCTGCGGGTGCCGCAGGAGGTCGTGATCACCGGCGATGCGCGAGAAGCGGTGGGCCGGGCTGACCTGATCGTGTCGGCGATCCCGGTGCAGTACTGCCGGGGGGTGTGGGAGCAGATCCGCCCGCTGGTGCCGCGCCGGGCGGGCGTGCTGTCGGTGGCCAAGGGGATCGAGAACGGCACGCTGCTTCGGCCGACGCAGATCATCGCCGATGCGCTGCGGGACGACCCGGACCGGGCGCCGCGCCCGCTGGCGGCGCTGAGCGGGCCGACGATCGCGTCGGAACTGGCCAAGTGCCTGCCGGCGACGATGATCGCGGCGGGGGAGGATGAGAGTTTCCGCAAGCAGGTGCAGGAGCTGTTCAGCACGAGGTGGATCCGGATCTACACGACCGGCGACATGCTGGGGGTGGAACTTGCCGGGGCGATGAAGAACGTGATCGCGATCGCCGCGGGCATCTGCGACGGGCTGCAGGCGGGGTACAACGCCAAGAGCGCGCTGCTGGCACGCGGGCTGGCGGAGATCGCGCGCCTGGGGGTGGCGATGGGGGCGAGCACCGACACGTTCTTCGGGATCGCGGGCGTGGGCGACCTGGCGACGTCGTGCTTCTCGCCGGAAGGGCGCAACCGCTCCTGCGGCGAGGCGCTCGGAAAGGGAGCGAAGCTGGAGGACTATCTGCGGCGCACGCGCAGCGTGGTCGAGGGCGTGGCGACCACGCGCAGCGTGATGGACCTGGCCCGCAAGTACCGGGTGGACATGCCGCTGACCCAGGCGGTGCACGCGGTGCTGTTCGAGGGCCTGGACCCGATCGACGCGGTGGGGCAACTGATGAACCGCGAGCCCAAGGCCGAGCGCGTCTGGTGAGCGCCGAGCCCCGCGGGCCGCACGGGAGAGCGGCATGAAGCAGCGTCGAAACAGGGGCCGGCTGGTCGCGCTGGCGGTGCTCGCGGTGCTGGCGCTGCCGGCCCTGGCGTGGGACGCGGTGGGCCACCGGGCCATCACCTGGCTGGCCCTCGACGGGCTGGCCGACGATGCGCCGGTCTGGCTGCGCGACCCGGCCCTACGCCACGCCATCGCCTGGCAGGCGGCCGAGCCGGACCGCTGGCGCGGCGTGCGTGACGTGCACCTGATCCACGAGAACGCCCCCGATCACTTCCTGGACATCGAGGACCTCGAGAAGTATGGCCTGACGCTCGATTCGGTGCCGCCCTTGCGGTACCAGTACGTCGCGGCGATGGCCGTGGCACGGCACGTGCACCCCGACCAGGTTCCGCCCCACAACCCCAAGCTCGACCCGGCGGGCCAGCAGGAATGGCCCGGTTTCCTGCCGCACGCGATCGTGGAGCATCACGCCAAGCTGCTCAGCGCGTTCAAGACCTACCGCACGCTCGAGAAACTCAACGAGCCGGCGCGGGCGCCGCAACTGGAAATGGCGCGACGGAACATCGCGGTCGAGATGGGCATCCTGTCGCACTTCGTGGGCGACGCGGCCCAGCCGCTGCACACCACCAGGCACTTCAACGGCTGGGTGGGCGACAACCCCAACGGGTTCACCACCGACAAGGGCTTCCACGCGTACATCGACGGCGGGGTGATCAAGCACCACGGCCTGACCTACGCGGCGCTCAAGCCGACGCAGACGTTCCCGTACACGGTGGACGCGGCCAACCCCTGGCCGGCGGTGATCGAGCACATCCGCCGCAGCCACGATGACATGCGCACGCTGTACGAAATGGAAAGGGCAGGCACGCTGAAGGAGGCCGCGGGCAAGGCGATGATCGCCCGCCGGCTCAACGACGGCGCGGCGATGCTGGCGGCGCTCTACAACAGCGCGTGGAAGGCCAGCGAGCCGAGCGAGCGCGACGTGAAGGACTTCATCCGATACGACTCGTTCGATCCCCGGGAAGTTCCGTAGGCGACACGCGGGGGCGTTGGGATGAGGAGAACGACGGACGATCGCGGCCATCCCCTGCCCGAGGGCGCTCCGGCCCTGGGGCCGAAGGCTGAACGCAGGGTCGAACTGGGCTGCACGGTCGCGGTGCTGGTTCTGATCGGGTTGACGCCATTGCCGTTTCTCCTCGCGATGGTCGGCCCGCGGTCCCTCAGCGATATCACGGTGCTCTCGACGGTCGTACTCGTGCCCGTGGCTCTGATGGCGTACATCGCCATGATCATCGTGCTGGCGCTGCGGCGACGGGGGCGTCCCGCGGTCGGCTGGCCGTGCCCCGGGTGCGGGTACGACCTGGCGGGGCTGCGGGCCGAGGCCGACGGCTGCACGGTCTGCCCCGAGTGCCGCGGCGCCTGGCGCGGTCGGGCGCGGGCGCAGGGCCCGCCGGGCTAGCGTTGGCCCGTGCGCTTCATCTTCCTCGGCACCGGGACCTCGTCGGGCGTGCCCGTGATCGGGTGCGCGTGCGCCGTCTGCACCAGCGCCGACCCGCGCGACCGGCGGCTGCGCACCGGCGCGGCCCTGGAGTTCACCGACCCGCAGGGCCGGCCCCGGACGATCCTGATCGACGCGACGCCGGACCTGCGGCAGCAGGTGCTGGAGCGGCGCATCGGCCGCTGCGACGCCGTGCTCTTCACGCACAACCACGTGGACCACACCTTCGGGCTCGACGACATCCGGCGGTTCAACGCACTCCAGGGCGGGCCGATCGACGTGTTCGCCGACGGCCACACCCTCGAGCACCTCCGTCGCGTCTACAAGCACATCTTCGAGAAGGAGCACAACGTCAACGATTCGTTCGTGGCGACGCTGATCGCCCACGCGGTGGCCCCCGGCGAACCGTTCGACCTGTTCGGCCTGCGCATCACGCCGCTGCGGCTGCTGCACGGGCGGGCCGAGATCCTGGGCTACCGCTTCGACCCGCCGCCGGGCTCGCCGGCGGGCCCGCTGCCCCTGGCCTACTGCACCGACGTCAACGCCATCCCGCCCGAAACCTGGCCCCGGCTGCGCGGGCTGCGCACGCTGGTGCTCGATGCGCTGCGCCACCGGCGGCACCCCACCCACTTCACCGTGGACGAAGCGGTCGGGGTCGCCGAGCGTCTGAGCCCGCAGCGCACCTACTTCATCCACATGACCCACGACCTGCCCCACGAGGCGACCGACCGCTCGCTGCCCGACGGTGTGCGCCTGGCGTACGACGGGCTGACGCTCGACGGCCCGGGCGACGTACCCTCGACCGCTTCGTGAGGGCCCGCACGTGCACCAGCAACCCGAGTACGTCTCGCGATCCCGGTCCGCCGAGGGCAGCCGCGTGCTGCTGCTGGCGCCGTCGTTCCTGGCCGATCGCCGCCACAAGCGCATCCACGGCGCAGAGATCTTCAACCTGCTGCTGGTGCGCGAGCTGGTCGCGGCCGGGGCCGAGGTGACCGTTGCTCACGAGCACCACTGGACGCCGCGCCTGGTCGAGCACCTCGGCGACCTGGCGCCCACCGGCAGGTTGCGCACGGTCCGCACGCCGCCGCTTCGAAAGCCGCTGCCGTGCGCCGCGTGGGCCGCCGCACGCCTGGCGTTCGCCAGGCCGTTCGATCTGGTGATCCTGGGAAACGTCGCCCGGGGCGTTCTGCCGGCGGCGCGTCTGCTGCGGCGGACCGGCCGGGCGCGCTCGCTGCTGGTGATCTCGCACCAGTACCCGCGGGCCGACTACCTCCGATCGCTGCGGCGGCTGCCGATCTCGGTCATGGCGGCCAGCGGGCCGGTGGCGCGGGTGTTCCGGGATGCAGGGCCGTGGCCGGTGGAGGTGTCGTACGGAGTGCAGAACCCCGAGCGGTACTTCCCCCGAGAGGGGCCGCGCCCGCAGGGCCCGGTGCGGTTCTGCCTCGTGGGCGTGCTGGACACACCGTGGAAGGGCGCGGACCTGGCGCTGCGGGCCTGGGACCTGCTGGAGCCGTCGGTGCGCCGACGGGCCGAGCTGCACCTGCTTGCCTACGGCACGCCGCCGGTGTTCCGCCACCGCGAGATCGTGCACCATTCATGGGTCGCGCCCAACGAGGTCGGCGCATGGCTGCGCGGGATGGACGCGATGCTGGTGCCCAGCACCGCCCACGAGACCTTCTCGCAGGTCATGGCGCAGGGCATGCTCACCGCCCTGCCGCAGGTGGTGTACGACCTGGACGTGCTGACGGAGAAGCTCGACGCCGGCGGGGGGCTGGTGTTCCGCCGGCCGGAGGAGCTGGCCGGGCACATCACGACCCTGGTCGAGGACGAGCCGATGCGCCTGCGCATGGGCCGGGAGGCCCAGCGCACGGCGCTGGAGAGGTACATCTGGCGGGTCGGCCCCTTCATCGAGCGGTACCTGGCTCGGCACTGAACAACCGCGCCCGGCCGCCGATCCGTACACACACCGATCGGGCCCCGACCGCCGCTCGGCGCCAACTGGCCGAGTGGCCGGGGCCACCTATCCTTCCGCCCCTATGGGCAAGACCCGCGAGATCAAGAAGCGCATCAAGGCCGTCGGCAACATCCGCCGCATCACCAAGACGATGCAGATGATCGCCACGAGCAAGTTCGCCAGGGCCCAGGCCGCCGCGACGGCGACCAAGCCGTACACCGAGGGCCTGTTCGGCCTGGTGACCGAGCTGGCGGCGACGGCCGGCGACGTGACGCACCCGCTGATCACCGGGCCGGCGTCGCGGAAGAAGGATGCGCCGGGCGTGACGCTGGTGATCACCAGCGACCGCGGCCTGTGCGGGCCGTACAACGCCTCGATCCTGCGGACGGCGATGCAGTACCTCCGGTCCACGGCGGGCGCGATGCCCCCGGCCGGGCAGATCGAGCTGGTCGGCAAGAAGGGCGCGGGCTTCCTGCGGTACAACAGCATCGCGGTGGCGAAGCAGCACGCGCAGTTCGGCGACAAGCCGTCGTTCGAGAAGGTCGAGGCCCTGGCGCAGGACTACATCGACCGGTTCATCGCCGGCGAGATCGCCTGGGTGCGGGTGATCTTCATGAAGTTCATCAGCGCCGGCCGCCAGTCGCCCGAGACGCTGCAGCTGCTGCCGCTCAAGCCCATCAAGGCCGAGTCGGCCGGGGGCAAGAGCGTCGGCGTGAGCTACGAGTTCTCCCCGCCGGCCGAGCAGCTCCTGGGCGACCTGCTCCCGGCGACGGTCAAGGCGACGCTCTTCCAGGTGTTCAACGACGCGATCGTCAGCGAGCACGTGGCCCGCATGGTGGCCATGAAGGCCGCGACCGACGCCGCCGGCAAGATGCGCAAGCTCTACACGCGCGACTTCAACCGCGCCCGCCAGGCGCAGATCACCACCGAGCTGTCGGAGATCATCGCCGGCGCCGCGGCCCTGGGCTGATCGGCCCGCCGGGCACCGCGGCGTAGGCCGCGGGGTTCACGAGCCCTTGGCGACGGGCAGCACCACGAACCGCACCCGTCGTTCAGGCTGGTAGTACCGCGCGAAGGCGTCGCGGACCTCGGCGGCGGTCATGGCTTCGAACGCCGCGGGCGCGCTCATCACATCGGCCAGCGAGCCGCTCTTGTACTCCAGGCCCGCCAGCCGGCCGACCCAGAAATCGGGCTGCTTCATCTGCTCGGAGAAGGTGTTGGCCATCTGCTTCTTGGCGACGGCCAGCTCCTCCTCGCTCGGGCCGTCCTTGGCGAAGGCGGCGTACATCTCCTCCAGCACGGTCGCGAGCATCGGCGCTTTGACCGGGTCGGTGGGCGCCTGCGCGGCGAAGAGCCCGAACCCGGGGTAGTCCGACGCCGCGCGGCTGTTGGCCGAGATGCTGTAGACCAGCTGCCGCTCCTCGCGCACGGTCTTGACCATGCGGGTGCTCAGCAGGCGAGCGGCCATCTGCAGCAGCCGGGCGTCGCGGACGTTCTCCTGGTCGGTGCCGATGAACCCGTCGAGCACCATGGCCTGGGGCGTCTGCGTTTCCACCATGGCCTCGACGATGTACGGGCCGGCGTTGCGCTTGATCGCCCGGAGGTCATCGAGCGTCTTGCCGTCGATGCGCGCGCGTGGCTTGAGCGAGCCGAGGTAGGTCGCGGCCAGGGCCATGGCCCGCTCCTGCGGGATGTCGCCGACGATCGCGACCTCGATGGGCATGGTCGCCAGGATCTTGTCGAGCCAGTTCTGAGCGACCTCGATCTGCAGCGCCTGGACCTGCTCGGCCGTCAGCGGACGCGTGCGCGTCTCGCCCGCGGGGTAGAGCGCGTCGGCCCCCACCTGGTTGAGCACCGCGCCGGGCTGGGACTTGCGCGCGGCGATCACCTGCTGCTGCGCCTGCTTCCACTGGCTGAAGATGGCCTGTTCGATCATGGGCTCGGTGAGCAGCAGGTACGCCAGCTGCAGGCCCACCTCGAGTTCGGCAGGATCGCCCGAGACGGTCATGGTCAGGCCGTCGGCGCCCGAGCCGCCGTTGACGCGGACCTTCTTGGCCGTCATGTAATCTCGGATCTGGGTGCTGGTGAAGCCCTTGGTCGCCGGGCGGCTCCAGGCCAGCACGGCGCTCTCAGTCACGCCGCGCACCGAGGCGGACTCCTGGATCTGCCCGCCGGCGATGGTGACGGCGACGAAGACCTGGTCCTTGCGCGTGTCCATGAACTTGTAGTGGACGCGGACGTTGTTGGAGAGCCAGGCGCTGGTGACGCCGCTGGGCGCATCGGTGGCGGACTCGGCGACGGCGCCGCCGGACGGAGCCTGGGCGAGCAGCCGCTCGATGCGCGTCTCCTCGGCGCCCTTCTCCGGGGTGACGTTGACTGCGGCCCGGCCGAGCTCGATGAGCTGCGGCTCGGTGGGCAGGTCGCCGCCGCTGGGGGCCTGGAGCATGAACGTGGCGACCGATGGATCGAACGTGGCGCTGAATGCCGCGGAAACCTCGGCGACCGTGACCGTGGGCAGGAGCTTGTTGAGCAGGTCCAGCCGCTGCTGGGCGCTGAGGACGGGCTCGCCGGCGGCGACGGCGCCGTTGATGCGCTGGAGCATCGCGCGGGCGGGCAGGGTGCTCTCGTTCTTGACGGCCTGCTCGGCCTGGCTGATCAGGGCCTGACGGGCGTCGGCGACCTCGCGGTCGGTGAAGCCGTGCAGGCGGGCGCGCTGCAGGTCCTCGCCGATCTCGCGGAGCATGGCCCGCCAGTTCTCCGGCTTCCCGTTGACGGCGACCGAGACGATTCGCAGAGAATTGGCCAGGTCGTTGGCGCTCGCCGAGCCGCCGAGGTAGGACTTTCCGCCGCGGGCCAGGGCCGCGGAAATCCGTCGGTTGAACGCCCAGGCGCCGATGGTCTCGACCAGGTCGCGCCGCTCGTCGGCGACGGTGACGCTGGGGGGGCGCGGGGCCTCGACGCGCATGATGGTCACGCCGGCGACGGTGAGCTCGGGGTCGGTTGCGATGATGGCCCGCGACTGGGTCTGCGGGCGCAGGCCGATGTCGAGGTCGGCCGGGCGCGGCACGGTGCGCCCCTCGGCGAAGTGCTTGCGGATCGCGGCGACGATTTGCGCGGGGTCGCAGTCGCCGACGGCGATCACGGTCATGTTGCTGGGGACGTAGAAGGTGTTGTAGTACGCCTCGAAATCGGGTCGCTGGACCGAGCGGATGGTCTCCTCGGTGCCGATCGGCAGGCGGCGGCCGAAGGTGGACTCGGGGGCGATGCGCTCCTGGATGTACTCGCCGACGCGCTGCTGGGCGCTGGCGCGGGTGCGCCGTTCCTCGATGATGATCCCGCGCTCGTTCTCGATTTCCTTGACCGGCAGGTCGAGCCGCAGCGCAACGTCCGAGAGGAAGAGCATCGCCCGGTCGAGATTGTCGGGCGTGGTGTCGGGCAGGGCCAGCTGGTAGGTCGTCTGTTCGAAGCTGGTGAACGCGTTCTGGTCGCGCCCGAACTGCATGCCCAGCGACTGGAAGAAGGGCACCACCGAGCCGGGCGGGAAGTTCTTCGACCCGTTGAAGGCCATGTGCTCGAGGTAGTGGGCGATGCCGCGGGTGCGGTCGGTCTCGTTGAGCGAGCCGCTGGAGACGTGCAGCCAGACGCTCAGCCGGCCCTGCGGGTTCCCGTGCCGCCGCACGATGTACCGCAGGCCGTTGTCGAGCGAGCCGGTGACCAGCGCCGGATCGCTCGGCAGCGGCTCGGCCCCGGCGCTCGCCGTGTTGAGATTCGCCAGCATCGAAACCCCCGCCAGGACCAGCAACATCAGTCGGTTCATGCGTTCACCTTCTGCCGTCCCGCCCCGAAAAGAGCCGCGGCCGGGGAGTCTACGCCGGGAGCGTGTCGGCCCCGGCCCACGCCGGCCCCTGGATCAGATGCGCCGGCGGCCGCTTCACGGCACGCCCGCCGGGGCTTCGCCCCCCTCGGCCGCCGCCGGCTGGACCACCACGCGGTAGGCACGGCCCGGATCGACGCGGCGACCCAGCGCCGCGGCGACGCTGGCCGCGGTCATGGACCGGTAACGCCCGGGCGCGCCCATCAGTTCGTCGGGGGCAACGCCGTGGAAACGGCTGCCGGAGAGGATCATCGCCCAGTAGTCCGCGTCGCCGAGCCGGCGCTCGGCCTCGTCGGCCGCGCCGTCGGCCAGTCGTCGCACCTCGGCGTCGTCTGGCCCGCGAGCCGCCAGGTCGGCCAGCACGGCCAGCGCGACGTCCTGCGCTCGCCGAGCGTCGTCGGCGTTTCCTTCGACGCGGACGCTCGCCAGCACTATGCCCGAGGCGCGGTAGACCCTTCCGGGCAGGCACAACACGCCCGAGGCGCCCGCCTCGATGCCGGCGCTGCGCAGCGCAGGGCCGAGCCGGTCGTGGGCGATGCGTGCCCCGATGGTGCACGCCCGGAGCTCGTCGAGATCCCGCAACGCCGGGCCGGGCAGCGCGACGACGGCGTAGGCCCGCCCGGGCGGCAGCCCGCCGTGGCCCACCACCGTGCTGCGGGCTTCGGCCATCGCCACCGAGCGCCGGGCCTCCAGCGCCGCCAGCGCCTCGGCCGGGCGCGCCGGCAGCGCCGCCAGCGGGGGCGCGACCCACTCGGCCGCCTGGGCCGGCGTGATCTCCCCCACCACCGAAACCTCGATCGGCAGCGACCGGACGCACCACCGCAGCCACGATCGAACCACTTCGGGCTCGGCCGCCTCTCCCGGGCCCACCGCCGGGCGCGACAACCCCAGGCCCGGCGCCATCACGTCGAGCACCGCGTCGGCCACCAGCCGCTCGCCGCCGACGAACGACCCGCGCCGCCGCAGCGCCCCGCGCTGCCGCCAGGCGCTCAGCGCTTCGGCGTCGACCGCCGGATCGGCCAGCGCCCGCGCCACCGATTCGACCCCCAGCCGCACGCTCTCGGCCGAGCCGCTCAGGCGGAGCGAGAGCCCGTCGGGCCCCGGCCAGGCACGCCACCGGGCCGACGGCCCGGCCTCGCCCGAGGGGCGCCAGCCCGCCGCGCCGATGCGCGTGATCCCCCACTGCTCCGGCCGCTCCATCGCCTCGGCCCCCAGCACCGACACGATCATCACCACCCGTCCCGTGCCCGGCATCGGGCGCACGAAGACCGGCACGCCGTTGGTCAGCGCCAGCTCCACCACGCCCGAAGCACGGTGCACCCGCGCCTCGACCACCGCGGGCACGCCGACCGATGGCGACTCGGCCGGGGGCTCCCAAGCG